>DATNCF010000286.1:0-7663 GCA_035571675.1 Burkholderiales bacterium
GTCGTTCCCGTGGCCGTACTGGTGGGCGGCATCAATGCCAGCGGGGGCATGCTGCAGCGCCGCCTCGATCTGCCTGACGCCACGGTGCTGGTGCTGCAGGGCGTGGCCTTCCTGTTCATCCTGGCCAGCGAGACGCTGTACGGCCGGTTCAAGATTTTCCGCGCCAGGGGAGAGTAAACGGTGAGGACAACGCATGGCGACTGACCTGGGCCTGTGGGGCGTGCCCATCGGCGTGATCGGCGGCGCGCTGCGCGTCTCCACGCCGTTCCTGTTCGTCAGCCTGGGCGAGTGCATCACCGAGAAAAGCGGCCGCATCAACCTGGGGCTGGAAGGCATACTGGTCATGGGCGCCATGACGGGCTACGGCGTGTCCTACACCTCGGGCAGCCCCTGGATCGGCGTCGTCTGCGCAGGGCTGGCAGGCCTGGTGCTGGGGTTGCTGCACGCCGTCATCTGCAACCTGCCGCGCGTGAACGACATCGCCGTCGGCATCGGGCTGATGCTGTTCGGCACGGGCTTCGCCTTTTTCCTCGGCAAGCCCTACATCCAGCCCAAGGCGCCCAACCTGCCGTCCATTCCCTTCGGCGCCTGGAGCGACTCCCCGCAAATCCAGGCGGCGCTGCAGGTGAGTCCGCTGTTCCTCATCGGCATTGCGCTGGCGATCTTTCTGGCCTGGGCTTTCCGCAACACGCGCTGGGGCCTAGTGGTGCGCATGGTGGGCGACAGCGCCGACGCGGCGCGCGCCATGGGCTACAAGGTCAACCTGGTGCGCACCCTGGCCACGGCGGCGGGAGGTTTTCTCTCCGGCATTGGCGGGTCGTTTCTGTCGCTGTACTACCCCGGCAGTTGGACCGAAGGGCTCTCCAGCGGACAGGGCCTTATGGCCGTGGCGCTGGTGATTTTTTCGCGCTGGAATCCGGTGGCCTGCTTCTATGCCGCGCTGCTGTTCGGCGGGGCCGGGTCGCTGGGGCCGGCGCTGCAGTCGGTCGGCATCACCTCGGGCTACTACCTGTACAACGCCGCGCCCTACGTGCTCACCCTGGCCATCATGATCGCCACCTGCTCGCCGCGCCGCACCCTGGCCGGCGCGCCGGGCGAACTCTCGATTGTTCGCTAGGGTTCGCTAGGATTCGTTAGGAGATTGCCATGAGCGGACTCGGCGGCCTGAACAAATCCCCCAACGGCGTGGTCATGGGCATGGTGCAGTTGCAACTGCCCGTGGTGAAGACGCCCGCCGACCTGGCCGCCCAGACCGAGCGCATTGTCTGGATGGTGGGCAAGGCGCGGCGCAATATGCCCACCATGGACATGGTGGTGTTCCCCGAATACGCCCTGCACGGCCTGTCCATGGACACCAACCCGGACATCATGTGCCGCATGGACGGTCCCGAGGTGGCGGCGTTCAGGCGCGCCTGCGTGCAGAACAAGATATGGGGCTGCTTTTCCATCATGGAATACAACCCCGCCGGCTATCCCTACAACGTCGGTCTCATCATCGACGACCAGGGCGGCATCAAGCTGTATTACCGCAAAATGCATCCCTGGGTGCCGGTGGAGCCGTGGTCGCCGGGCGAGCTGGGCATCCCGGTGTGCGACGGGCCCAATGGATCGAAGCTCGCGCTCATCATCTGCCACGACGGCATGTTTCCCGAGATGGCGCGCGAGTCGGCCTACAAGGGCGCGGAAATCATGATCCGCACCGCCGGCTACACCGCGCCCATACGCCACGCCTGGAAAGTGACCAACCAGGCCAACGCCTTCTGCAACCTCATGATCACGGCCAGCGTGTGCATGTGCGGCAGCGACGGCAGTTTCGATTCCATGGGCGAGGGCATGTTCGTGAACTTCGACGGCACCCTGCTGGCCGAGGGCAGCCACCGCCCCGACGAGATCATCACCGCCGAACTGCGGCCGGACCTGGTGCGCGAGGCGCGCGTCCACTGGGGCGTGGAGAACAACATCTATCAAGTGGGGCACCGCGGCTACGTGGCGGTGAAGGGCGGCGCGCAGGACTGCCCCTACACCTTCATGCAGGACATGGTGGCCGGGCGCTACCGCCTGCCATGGGAAGCCGAGGTCAAGGTGGTGGACGGCACGTTCTGCGGCTTCCCCGCGCCCGAGAAATCCTATTCGCCCTTCACCGAGCCGCAGAAGAAATATGCCTGACACCCCAATCTACGCCCGCTCCGAGCCCTATCCGTGGCCCTACGACGGCGCGCTGCGCCCGGACAACACGGCGCTCATCATCATCGACATGCAGACCGATTTCTGCGGCATCGGCGGCTATGTCGACAAAATGGGCTACGACCTGTCGCTCACGCGCGCGCCCATCGAGCCCATCAAGAAGCTGCTCGCGGCCATGCGCGCCAAGGGCTATCACATCATCCACACCCGCGAGGGGCACCGGCCCGACCTCACCGACCTGCCCGACAACAAGCGCTGGAGGTCGCGGAAAATCGGCGCCAATGGTGTCGGCATCGGCGACCTGGGGCCGTGCGGCCGCATCCTGGTGCGCGGCGAGCCGGGCTGGGACATCATTCCCGAGCTGGCGCCGCTGCCGGGCGAGGCCGTGATCGACAAGCCGGGCAAGGGCTCGTTCTGCGCCACCGACCTCGAGCTCATCCTGCGCACCCGCGGCATACGCAACCTGGTGCTCACCGGCATCACCACCGACGTGTGCGTGCACACCACCATGCGCGAAGCCAACGACCGCGGCTTCGAATGCGTGATCCTCTCGGATTGCACCGGCGCCACCGATCGCGCCAATCACCTGGCGGCGCTGAAAATGGTCACCATGCAGGGCGGGGTGTTCGGTGCGGTGACCGATTCCGGCGCCATCATCCAGGCCATCGGTGCAGCCTGATGTCCGAAGACTCCACCTACCTGCGGCTCAAGCCCGAGCACCCCGAGCCGCCGCGCCACGCCCTGGGCGTGGAGATCACCGGCATGACCAAGCGCTTCGGCAGTTTCGCGGCGCTGGACAACGTGTCCATGCAGGTGGAAGCGGGTTCGTTCCACGCCCTGCTGGGCGAGAACGGCGCCGGCAAGAGCACGCTGGTGAAATGCCTGGTGGGCTTCTATTCGCCCGACGAGGGCGAAATCCAGATCGACGGCCGGCAAGTGGCCATCGCCTCGCCCATGGACTCGCACGCCCTGGGCATCGGCATGGTGTACCAGCACTTCACCCTGGTGCCCAGCATGACCGTGGCCGAGAACCTGGTCATGTCGCGCGACGACGTGCCGGCGGTGCTGCGCTGGAAGGACGAAATGGCGCGCCTCACCGCCTTCATGCAGTCGGTGCCGTTCAAGGTGCCGCTGGACAAGCCCGTGTCGCGGCTGGCCGCGGGCGAAAAGCAGAAGGTGGAAATCCTCAAGCAGCTCTACCTGCAGCGCCGCTTCATGATCCTGGACGAGCCCACCTCGGTGCTCACTCCGACGGAAGCCGACGAGGTGCTGGGCATGGTCAAAGACCTCACGCGCGCCGGCGAAGTGACGGTGCTCATGATCACCCACAAGTTCCGCGAAGTCATGGCCTTCGCCGACGCCGTGTCGGTGCTGCGCCGGGGCAAGTACGCGGGCGAAGGCAGGGTGGCCGAACTGACGCCGACGAAGATGGCGGAAATGATGGTGGGCTCGCGGGAGATACCGCAGGCAAAAATGCAAAAAGTGGCCGAAGGGGCGGGGCAGGAGATCAAGGCGCGCCTGTCGGTGCGCAACCTGGTGGTCGAGAACGACTCCGGCCGGCCGGCGGTGGAGCACGTCAGTCTGGACATCAAACCGGGTGAAATCCTCGGCGTGGCCGGTGTCTCCGGCAACGGCCAGCGCGAGCTGGTCGAGGCCATCATCGGCCAGCGCGAACCGGCCGGCGGCGAAATCACCATCGACGGCCAGCCCTTCCGCGCCCGCCGCGGCGAAATCCGCCACCACCGCGCCTTCAGCCTGCCCGAGGAGCCGCTGCGCAATGCCTGCGTGCGCGGCATGAGCGTGGCCGAGAACATGGCGTTTCGAAATTTTGACCGGTCGCCGCTGTCCTCGGGATTTTTCCTGAAGAAGGGCGCCATGGTCGAGCAGGCCGAGCGCTGGATCACCGAGTTCAAGGTGAAGACGCAGGGACCGGGGGCAGCCATAGGAAACCTGTCCGGTGGAAACGTTCAGCGGGCGGTATTGGCGAGGGAATTGTCCGAACCGGTATCGGTATTGATTGTCGCCAACCCGGTATTCGGCCTGGACTTCGCAGCAGTAGCTGAAATTCACGACAGAATACTTGCAGCTAGAAACAGCGGCGCAGCGGTCCTGCTGGTTTCGGAAGACCTGGACGAGTTATTGGAGTTGTCCGACCGAATGGTCGTGATCTTCGACGGCAAAATAGTCCACGAAACAATCACCGCCAAGGCCGACATCGGCATAATCGGTCCCGCCATGGCCGGCCACGCCGCGCTGGCAGCTTAGGGCAGCTTTTCTCCCTTCTCCCACCGGGAGAAGGGTCGGGGATGAGGGTAACGAGAAAAAGCCTATGTACACCGTCGCGGCAAATCCATTCGCCTATACCTTCGATCCAAAGAAAACTGCATTGATCGTCATTGATATGCAGCGTGATTTCGTCGAGCCCGGCGGCTTCGGCGAATCCCTGGGCAACAAGGTCGCCCTGCTCACCGCCATCGTGCCCACGGTCGGCGCCCTGCTCGAATGGTGCCGCGCCAAGGGCATCACCATCATCCACACCCGCGAAGCTCACCGCCCTGACATGGCCGATTGCCCTCCCGCCAAGCTCAATCGCGGCAATCCCAAACTCCGCATCGGCGACCCCGGTCCCATGGGGAGAATACTGATCGATGGCGAGCCGGGTAATGAAATCGTCGCGGGCTGTGCTCCGCTGCCCGGCGAAATCGTCATCGTCAAGCCGGGAAAGGGCGCTTTCTACGCCACCGCCCTGGGGGACATCCTGCGACTGAAAAGCATCACGCACCTGATTTTTGCCGGCGTTACGACAGAGGTTTGTGTGCAGACGACGATGCGCGAAGCCAACGACCGCGGCTACGACAACCTGCTCATCGAGGACGCCACCGAGAGCTACTTCCCCGAATTCAAGCGCGCCGCCATCGACATGATCCACGCCCAGGGCGCCATCGTGGGCTGGACGGCGCCGTTTGCCGCGCTGAAGGATGCAAAGGCGGGCTAGTCACCAGAACCCGGCGTGCGCCGCGGCCGCATCATCCTCGAGAAACGGCCCGAGCACCTCGACACTGCGCTGTCCCCGCGCGAACACCTCACGGCAGGGCAGGGCGAGGGTGGGGTTTTCGGCATGGTTGCCGGTCAGCGTCAACAAGCGAGACTCGGACAGGGCATAGACCAGTCGCGACAGCCCGGACCAGTACACCGCGCCCGCGCACATGGCGCACGGTTCGGCGCTGGAATACAGCGTGGCGCCGGCCAAAGCCCCGGTGGCATCGCCGCCCAGCCGGGCCCAGGCGTGGCGCACCGCGTTCACCTCCGCGTGCCCGGTGCAGTCGGAACGGTAGGCGTTGAACGCGCGCGACAGCACCTCGCCGTCGGCCGCCACCACCAGGGCCGCGAAGGGGTGGTGGCCTTCGCCTCGCGACCGGACCGACAGCGCAATGGCCTCGCGCAGGTAGCGTTCGTCGCGGGCATCCAGATTGGTTTCGATTTCAGGCATGGCCGGCCTTCTCCAACAGACGCCGGCTGTGGGCGTTGTGCTCTGACACCAGCGCCGGCAGGTCGACGCCTGCGAGCCGGCCGCCTTCCACCACGATTTTGCCGTTGATCACGGACAGCCACGCCTTCACCGGCGTGCAGGCGAGCAGGGCCGCCACCGGGTCATGCAGGGCCCCTGCGTGCTCGATGCCGTCCACGCGGAAGGCCACGAGGTCGGCGGCCATGCCGGGGGCGATGCGGCCGATGTCGCTGCGGCCCAGGATGGCCGCGCCGCCCAGTGTGGCCAGTTCCAGCGCCTCGCGCGCCGGCATGCGGCCGGGCGGCGCTTCGAAGCCCGGCCAGCCCACGCGCTGCAGCAGCATGGCCTGGCGCGCCTCGCCCAGCATGTGGTTGCCGTCGTTGCTGGCCGAGCCGTCCACGCCCAGGCCCACCTTGACGCCGCGGTCGCACAAGGCGCGGATGGGCGCGATGCCCGAGGCGAGGATCATATTGCTGCTGGCGCAGTGGCACACGCCGCAGCCGTGACGCGCCATGCCCTCGATGTCGCTGCGGGAGGGGTGCACCATGTGCGCATACCACACGTCGTCGCCCGCCCAGTCCAGCGACTCCGCGTATTCAAACGGCCCGCGGCCGAATTTCTCCCGGCAGAAGCGCTCCTCGTCCAGGGTCTCGGCGAGGTGGGTGTGCAGCCTCACGCCGGCGTGCGCGCGCGCCATGCGCGCCGACTCGCGCATCAGCTCGCCGGTGACGCTGAAGGGCGAACAGGGCGCGAGGGCCACGCGCAGCATGGACAGCGGCTGGGGATCGTGGTGGCGCTCGATGGCCGCGAGGCAGTCGGCCAGGATGGCGCGCTCATCCTCCACCAGCGCGTCGGGCGGCAGGCCGCCCCGGCTTTCGCCCAGGCTCATGGAACCGCGCGTGGGGTGGAAGCGCACGCCCAATTCGCGCGCCGCGGCGATCTCATCATCCAGGCGCACGCCGTTGGGAAACAGGTACAGGTGGTCGGCCACGGTGGTCGCGCCCGAGAGCACCAGCTCGGCCAGCGCCAGCTTGGCGCTGACGCGCACCGCGTCCGGGTCGATACCCGCCCAAATGGGGTAGAGTTTCTTGAGCCAGTCGAACAGCCCCAGGCCCTGCGCCGTGCCCACGCCGCGGGTCAGGCTCTGGTACAGGTGATGATGGCCGTTGACCAGCCCGGGCAGCAGCACGCAGCCGCGAACGTCCAGCGCGCGCTCGGGCTGACGGGCCGGATCGGCGGCAATCCAGCCGGCGATCTCGGCCTCGCCCCCCACCGCGGCGACGGTGTTGCCCTCGACCAGCACCGAGGCGCGGGGCAATTCCCGGCGCGCCTCGTCCATGGTCACCACCACCTCGGCGTTGCGGATCAGCAGGCTCATGGTTCAATTGCCCGCGATCGGCCGCTGAACCGAGTGGGTGGTGCGCCCCATGTTGAAGCGGCGCTCGTCCGCGGAGATTGTCCATGGTGCACGCGGTCGGTGCGCCATCCTGTGTACATAGGCGTATGCTTGAATTTCATGGGCATGCATTTTGCGAATCTGCCGGGACAATCCGGGCCAGGACAATCGGGGCCATGACAATCGGGGCCGGGACCGTCGGGGCGGAACAATGCAAATTTCCTCCTCGACCAAAGTGAAGCAACCTTAGCACCATCCAACATGGGCCATCTCACCACACACGTGCTGGACATCGGCCAGGGCAGGCCGGCGGCCGGCATACCCATCGAACTGCGCCGCATCGGCCCGCCGCAGGCGCTGCTGGCCTCGGTGCGCACCAACACCGATGGCCGCTGCGACGCCCCTCTGTTGGCGGGCAAGGATTTCCAGCCCGGCGAATACAGCCTGAGCTTCCGTGTGGCCGAGTATTTCCGCGCCGCCGGCATCAAGCTCCCCGAGCCGCCGTTCCTCGACCTCATCGTCATCCAGTTCGGCATTTTCGATCCCGACCAGCACTACCATGTGCCGCTGCTGGT
>DATNCF010000287.1:0-5504 GCA_035571675.1 Burkholderiales bacterium
CCAATTGCGCCGACGGAGAGGCGCCGATGGAAGATTCGTCCTCGGTGTCGAGGGTCTCCAGCGGATCGCCTTCCTCGTCCTCCCGGCCCGGGGACAGGGCCGACAGCAAGGTGGTCCACAGCGACCGGACTTTCTGGCGGCGGTAAAAATCCCGGATGGTGTTCTGCAGGATGCGTTGAAACAGCATGGGCAGTTCGGAGGCCGGCTTGTCGCCGTATTTCTCCGAAAGCTTCAGCATGGAGTCCTGGACGATGTCCAGGGCGTGCTCATCGTCCCTGACCGCGAAGCAGGCCTGTTTGAATGCGCGACGCTCTACGCTGACCAGAAAGTCGGACAGTTCGGTGCGTGAAGCCAGGTTTCAACCCTTTCGCCGCGCGTTTGAATCAAAAGGAGAGACCATGGTATCAAAACAGTCATGGCGCCTCCCAGGCCATGCCAACCTTGCAAAGCGCCGGAGAAAGCGCTGGAAAAGCCTTTGGCTTGACCAAGTTACCGCTGGAAAGTAACCTACAAGGTTTTCGTCTGACAGACTAACAGGATTCGTCCCATGGCATCCACTGTGGCATCCGCCATCGCATCACCGGCCGCCACGACCGCGCCGGCGCCCGCAGCCGGCGGCGAAATCTCCGGCGCTGAAATCGTCATCCGCTGCCTCCAGCAGGAGGGGGTGGAGCACGTGTTCGGCTACCCCGGCGGCGCCGTGCTGTGGATCTACGATGAGCTGTTCAAGCAGGACAAGATCAAGCACATCCTGGTGCGCCACGAGCAGGGCGCCGCCCACGCCGCCGACGGCTATTCCCGCTCCAGCAACAAGGTGGGGGTGTGCCTGGTGACCTCGGGGCCGGGGCTGACCAATGCCGTCACCGGCATCGCCACGGCCTACATGGACTCCATCCCGATGATCATCATCAGCGGGCAGGTTCCCACCCATGCCATCGGCGAGGACGCCTTCCAGGAGTGCGACAGCGTGGGCATCACGCGCCCGTGCGTGAAGCACAATTTCCTGGTGAAGCGCGTGGAAGACATCGCGCCCACCATGAAGAAGGCGTTCTACATCGCCACCACCGGGCGGCCGGGGCCGGTGCTCATCGACATCCCCAAGGACATCACCGCCGCCAAATGCGCCTTTGACTATCCTAAGACGGTGGAACTGCGTTCCTACAGCCCGGTCACCAAGGGGCATCCCGGCCAGATCAAGAAGGCGGCGCAACTGCTTGCCCAGGCCAAGCGCCCCATGGTGTATTCGGGCGGCGGCGTGGTGCTGGGCAACGCTTCCAAGCAACTTACGCGGCTGGTGAAAAGCCTGGGGCTGCCCTGCACCAACACCCTCATGGGCCTGGGGGGCTATCCGGCCACGGACAGGCAGTTCCTGGGCATGCTGGGCATGCACGGCACCTACGAAGCCAACATGGCCATGCACAACTGCGATGTGCTGATCGCCATCGGCGCGCGCTTCGACGACCGCGTCATCGGCGACCCGCGCAACTTCGCCGAGACGCCGCGCAAGATCGTGCACATCGACATCGACCCCTCGTCGATTTCCAAGCGCGTCAAGGTGGACGTGCCCATCGTGGGCGACGTGGGCGACGTGCTCGATGACCTGATGAAGCAGGTCGAGGCGCAGAAGGAAAAGCCCGACGCCGCCGCGCTCAAGGCGTGGTGGGCGCAGATCGAGGAGTGGCGCGGCAAGGACTGCCTGCGCTACGACCGCGCCGGCAAGGTCATCAAGCCGCAATACGTGATTGAAAAGCTGTACGAGGTGACCCGCGGCCAGGCCATCATCACCTCGGACGTGGGCCAGCACCAGATGTGGGCGGCGCAGTTCTACAAGTTCGACCGGCCGCGGCAGTGGGTCAATTCCGGGGGTCTGGGGACCATGGGCTTCGGCCTGCCCTCGGCCATGGGCGCGCAGATGGCCAACAAGGGCGCGACCGTGGCCTGCGTCACCGGCGAGTCCTCCATCCAGATGTGCCTGCAGGAACTGTCCACCTGCAAGCAGTACCGGCTGCCCATCAAGATCGTCAATCTCAACAACCGCTACATGGGCATGGTGCGGCAGTGGCAGGAGTTCTTCCACGGCAACCGCTATTCGGAATCGTACATGGACGCGCTGCCCGACTTCGTGAAGCTGGCCCAGGGCTACGGCCACCGCGGCATCCGGGTCGAGAAAGCGGGCGATGTGGAGGGGGCGCTGCGCGAGGCTTTCGCGCGCAAGGACGAACTGGTGTTCCTCGACGTCATGACCGACCAGACCGAGAACGTCTACCCCATGATTCCCGGCGGCAAGGGCATCACCGAGATGATCCTGGCCGAAGATTTATAAGGAAAAGATTGTTTTAGATTTTTCAGTTTCCCCCCCTCATCCCCGGCCCTTCTCCCAAGGAGAAGGGTGAAAAGCCCGCGCGGTGCAAGCCCCTCTCCCCGGGGAGAGGGGTCGGGGAGAGAGAAGCCATAACTGCCTCGAAAATTGCGGCAGGCCGATTCAACAAGCAAAGATTTGCAACAACAAAGGGCTGAAGGGAGCCTTGCCTCGCGCCGCCACGAGCGGCGCATAAACGACGAGGTGTAAACCTTATCGGTGGCCGGGCCTCAGCGGAGAAATCACATCATGCGACACATTATTTCCATACTGCTGGAAAACGAAGCCGGCGCGCTGTCGCGCGTGGCGGGGCTGTTTTCCGCGCGCGGCTACAACATCGAGTCGCTCACCGTGGCGCCCACCGAGGACGGCTCGCTGTCGCGCATGACCGTGGTGACCACGGGCTCCGACGACGTCATCGAACAGATCACCAAACAGCTCAACAAGCTGATCGAGGCGGTCAAGGTGGTGGACCTGTCCGAGGCGCCGCACATCGAGCGCGAGCTCATGCTCATCAAGGTGCGCGCCACCGGCAAGGACCGCGAGGAAATGAAGCGCATGTCGGACATTTTCCGCGGCCGCATCATCGACGTCACCGAGGGCACGTTCACCATCGAGCTCACCGGCACCGGCGCCAAGCTCGACGCCTTCATCGGCGCGCTCGACCGCGCCGCGATTCTCGAAACGGTGCGCACCGGCGCGAGCGGCATCGCGCGCGGCGAGCGGATACTCAAGGTTTAAGCAGGAACAACTTCAACGGCGGGCGTCATCGCCCGCCCAACCATTCAGAAGGGGAGTGCACATGAAGGTTTTCTACGACAAGGACGCCGACCTGCGCCTGATCAAGGGCAAGAAGGTCACCATCGTCGGCTACGGCTCGCAGGGCCATGCCCACGCCCAGAACCTGCACGACTCGGGCGTGAAGGTGACGGTGGGCTTGCGCAAGGGCGGCGCCTCGTGGGACAAGGCCAAAAAGGCCGGGCTGGAAGTGAAGGAGATCGCCGACGCCGTGAAGGGCGCCGACGTGGTCATGCTGCTCATGCCCGACGAGCAGATCGCGGCCGTGTACAAGGCCGAGGTCGAGCCCAACCTCAAGAAGGGCGCCGCGCTCGCCTTCGCCCACGGCTTCAACATCCACTACGGCCAGGTCGCGCCGCGCGCCGACATCGACGTCATCATGATCGCGCCCAAGGCCCCCGGCCACACCGTGCGCGGCACCTACACCCAGGGCGGCGGCGTGCCCATGCTCATCGCCGTGCACCAGAACCCCTCCAAGAAGGCGCGCGACATCGCGCTGTCCTACGCCGCCGCCATCGGCGGCGGCAAGGCCGGCGCCATCGAGACCAACTTCCGCGAAGAAACCGAGACCGACCTGTTCGGCGAGCAGGTGGTGCTGTGCGGCGGAACAGTTGAGTTGATCAAATCGGGTTTTGATACGCTGGTCGAGGCTGGGTACGCGCCGGAAATGGCGTATTTCGAGTGCCTGCACGAACTGAAACTCATCGTGGATCTGATCTACGAAGGCGGGCTGGCGAATATGCACTACTCGATTTCCAACAACGCGGAATATGGTGATATCACGAGAGGTCCTCGCATCGTCACCGACGAAACGCGCAAGGAGATGAAGAAAATCCTGGCCGAGATACAGAGCGGCGCTTACGCGCGGGAATTCATCCTGGAGAACAGAGCCGGAGCGCCCACGCTGATGTCGCAGCGCAGGAATCTGGCGGGCCACAAGATCGAGGTGGTGGGCGAGAAGCTGCGCGCCATGATGCCGTGGATCAAGAAGAACAAACTGGTTGATCAATCGCGCAATTAATTCAGGCTGTAGTTTCATTAAGCATCATTTTCTGGTTACCCTCTCCCTGGGGGAGAGGGGCCGGGGATGAGGGCTACGTGAAAATCAGCGTTGAAACAGGAGGCAGCATGATCTCTAAGTCGATGTTGATTGCGATAATGCCTCTCGCGCTGCTTTGCGCCTGCGGCGATAAAGTTCCGGAATCTCAAGCCGCCAAACAAGTTGGCGCCGCCCCAAAACAAACAGTCGACAAGGCTGCCGCCGACGTCACCAAGGCCATCGATCAGGGTGCCGACCGGGCCAAACAGGCCGACGACACCAAGTAAGGCTCCATGGACTATCCCCACCCGCTCATCGCCCGTGAAGGCTGGCCCTACCTGACGGGCATCGTGGTTGTCTCGCTGATCGTCACCTGGTTCTTTGGCTGGTGGTCGATTCCATTCTGGCTGGCGAGCATCTTCGTTCTGCAATTCTTTCGCGATCCGCCCAGGGAAGTGCCTGGTGATGCGTCCACCGTCGTCTCTCCCGCTGATGGCCGCATTGTTGCTGTGGAGGCCGCCCGCGACCCCTGGATGAACCGCGATACCGTGAAGGTCAGCGTGTTCATGAACGTGTTCAACGTGCACTCCAACCGTTCTCCCGTGGACGGCGAGGTGAAGCAGGTGTGGTACCACGCCGGCGCCTTCGTCAATGCCGCGCTCGACAAGGCATCGGTGGAGAACGAGCGCAACGCCATCTGGTTCCACACGTCCACCGGCCTCGACGTGACCTGCGTGCAGGTGGCGGGCCTCGTGGCGCGGCGCATCCTGTGCTACGTCAAGGTCGGCGACCTGCTGCTGCGCGGCCAGCGCTTCGGCTTCATCCGCTTCGGCTCGCGCGTGGACGTCTACCTGCCGCCCGAGACCCGCGTGAGCGTGGCCATCGGCGACAAGGTCAAGGCCGGCAGCACCATCCTCGCCCGGCTGGCCTGACGCGCCGGCCATGGAACGGCGCAAACCCCTGATCAACCCGGAGTTGCGCAGACGCGGGATCTACATCCTGCCCAATCTGTTCACCACCGCGGCGCTGTTCTCCGGGTTCTACGCCATCGTGCAGGCCATGGACGCGCGCTTCGAGCAGGCCGCCGTGGCCATTTTCGTGGCCATGATCCTGGACGGGCTGGACGGCCGCGTCGCGCGCATGACCCACACCCAGAGCGCCTTCGGCGCCGAGCTGGATTCGCTGTCCGACATGGTGTGCTTCGGCGCCGCGCCCGCGCTCATCATGTACGTGTGGGCGCTGCAGCCCATGGGGCGCCTGGGCTGGATCGCCGCCTTCGTCTACTGCGCCGGAGCAGCGCTGCGCCTG
>DATNCF010000288.1:0-3553 GCA_035571675.1 Burkholderiales bacterium
GGCAGGAACTTCTTCGACATCGAGATCGCCGCGCTCGACAGCCGCGCCAGCGCGCTATCGGCCGAGCCGTTGAAATCGGCGCGACCCAATTGGTCGGCCGTGAGCGCGATGGCCGTCTCCGCATCGGGCACGCGCAGCAGCGCCTCGGCCAGCCGCATCAGCGCCAGGCCCTCCGCGCTGGAGATCGGGTACTCCTTCAGCAGGCTCTCCATCGCCCAGAACGGCGGCGGGTGCTTGCGCACGGCTACCACCCAGGGCCGCGCGGCCTGTGCGGCGGCGGGCCAGTCCAGCGCGCCCTCCAGGGATTGCAGGTGCCGGCGGACGATGTCGGCCTCGGGGCGATAGGGCGTGGGCAGGCGTTGGGTCATGGCGGTCGGTGGAGGGCTGCGAATCTCACGATGGTGGCAAGGTTGGCAGTGAATTTCACGCTATATTTGCGCAATCAACAGGATAAAACTCTACTGATGAGCGACTATTTAGCCGATCTCGACCGCATCGACCTGAAAATCCTGAATGTTCTGCAGCAGGACGGCCGCATCTCCAACCTCAAGCTGGCCGAGGCCGTGGCCTTGTCGCCCACGGCGGTGCTGGCGCGCGTGCAGCGCCTGACGCGTGACGGCTACATCCTCGGTTACGAGGCGCGGCTGAACCCGCTCAAACTCGGTGGCGCGATGCTGGTGTTCGTCGAGGTGCTGCTCGATCGGACCACGCCCAACGTGTTTGAAGCCTTCAAGGCCGCGGTGCAGGTGCGGGCCGAGATCATGGAATGCCACATGGTCGCGGGTGGTTTCGACTACCTGCTCAAGACCCGGATGGCCGACATGCAGGCCTACCGCAATTTCGCCGGCACGGTGTTGTGGCAACTGCCGGGCGTGCGCGAGACGCGTACTTATGCCGTGATGGAGGAGGTCAAGAGTACGACGCGGCTGGCGCTGGGCGTCTAGGAGCCTGCGCCGCGCAGGCTCCTCGCCTCGAATCACTGGGAGCGTGCGCCCCAACAGGGGGTGGCGCTGCCCGGCAGTCGAAAAACGCCGACGGTACTTCGGCGCCTTTGCCTGCGCAGCGCCCCGCCCGTGGGAGGTACTCTGCAACAGGGGCCTCGCATGCTGCCTGGCTCCGCTGGTGCCCGTGCCCGAGCGGCACATCGATTTCATGAGGACACCATGAGCAGGTCATCGCTTCGCAAACTTTTCGCTTTCCTGCTGTTCGCCTTGCTGGGGTTCGTCCTCGCCGGGGGGGCCCGCGCCGATCCACCCTCGCGTGTGGCGCGCATCGCGTACGTCAGCGGCGCCGCGAGTTTTTCGCCCGGCGGCGAGCGCGACTGGGGCCGCGCGATCGTGAATCGCCCGATGATCACCGGCGACCGCTTGTGGGTCGAACGCGGCTCGCGGGCCGAACTGCAGCTCGGAAGCGCGGCGATTCGCGTGGGCGGCGCCACCAGCGTCACGCTGCTCAATCTGGACGATCTCACCGCGCAAGTGCAATTGAACGAGGGCACGCTCAACATCCGTGTGCGTCGCCTGGACCGCGGCCAGGTGTTCGAAGTCGATACGCCCAATCTCGCTTTCTCCATCCGCCGGCCCGGCCGCTATCGCATCAACGTCGACGCGGACGGCGACGCGACGATGGTCACCGTGCGCAGCGGGCTGGCCGAGGTCTATGGGCCGGGCCGTGCCTTCGTCGTGGGCGAGCGCCTGACCTACCGGTTCTACGGCACCGGGCTGCGCGACTACGAAACGTTCGCGCTTCTGCCGGTCGACGAATTCGAACGCTGGTCGAGCGGGCGTGATCGCCGTTGGGACAGCTCGGTCTCACGCCGTTATGTCTCGCCCGAACTGATCGGCTACGACGACCTGGATCAATACGGGACCTGGCGCAAGGTCAGCGATTACGGCTTCGTGTGGATCCCGAATCGAGTGCCGGCCGGTTGGGCGCCCTATCGCGAGGGGCACTGGGCCTGGGTCGAGCCCTGGGGCTGGACCTGGATCGACGACGCGCCTTGGGGTTTCGCGCCGTCGCACTATGGCCGCTGGGCCTACGTGGACCGTACCTGGGCCTGGGTGCCCGGGCCCGCGACCGCTCGTCCGGTGTATGCCCCCGCCCTGGTTGCCTTCGTCGGATCGGGTCGCTCGCGGGCGCCGGGCGGCTTTGCCGAGGGGACCGTGGGTTGGTTTCCGCTGGGCCCGCGCGAGGTGTACCAGCCTTCCTATTCGGCCAGCCGCGAGTACTTTGCCAACGTCAACACCAGCAACACGGTCGTCGACAGGACCGTGGTGATCAACGTCTACAACAGCGCCAACGTCATGAACGTCACCTACGCCAACCAGCAGATCCCGGGCGCCGTCGTGGCGGTGCTGGCGGCGGCGTTTGCGCAATCGAGGCCGGTGGCCAGGGAGACCGTGCGCGTGACCCGCGAGATGGTCGCCAGCGCACCGGCGCTGGCTGTGGCGCCGGTCGCGCCCGCGCATGCGAGCGTCGTCGGCCCCGCCGCCGCGCCCAGCGCGAAGCCGCCGGAGCGCACCCAGACGCGGCCGGTCGTGGCCCAGGTGGCGCCGCCGCCGCCGCCGGTGCCGTTCGCAACCAGGCAGAGCGCTTTGACCGCGAATGCCGGCAAGCCGCTCGATCCGGCCGCGCTGGCAGCGCTCAAACCGGCCGCACCGGCGTCCGCGCCAGCGCCCGCCGTGAAGGTGGTGGAGGCGACCAAACCAGTGGCCGCGCCCGCCAAGCCGGCCAGTGGCGGGGCTTCGACGCCAGGACCGGCCAGGGCACCGGCATCGGCAGCGGCGCCCGCACCGGCACCAGCTCCCGCACCGGCATCAGCTCCCGCATCGGCGCCAAGAGCGGCACCGGCACCAGCGGCCTCCGCACCGCAGGCGCCGGCGGCGAGCGAGCCCGCGGCTCGCGGCGATCGCAGGCGGCAGTCCGAAGAGGAGAGCGGAAGGCGGCGGCCTGCCGCGGCGCCGAGCGCGCCCGAGGCTTCGCGGCCCGTGACGCCGCCAGTGGCACGATCAGCGTCGCCGCCAGCGTCGCAACCATCCCCGCCCGCCGCTGCGCCGGCGGCGACAGCACCCGCATCGCGGCCGGCGCCGCCCGCACCGGCAGCTGCGCCCGCACCCGAACCCGCAACCGCGCCCGCACCGCCGCCACCAACGCGGCCGGCAGCAGCCACCCCGAGACCGGTGGCACCGCCGGCGTCCGCACCTTCGGCAGCTGCGCCGCCGGGCAGCGAAGCGCAACCTGCGCGCGACGCTCGTTCCAGGGGGCGCGATGCAGGCGAAGGCAGGCAGGGCCGCCCGGCACCGGAAGCTGTCCGTCCGCAGCCACCGGCGAGCGCGCGCGCCGAGGAGCGCCAGCCCACAGCCGCTGCACCGCCGGCCCCGCCTGCCCCGCCGGCCCCGCCTGCCCCGCCCGCCCCCGCAGCGGCCGCGCCGCGCGCAGCACCGCCGCCGTCAGCGCCAGCGCCGCCAGCGCCTCCTCCGCCTCCGCCGCGACCGACTGCGCCGCCGCGAGCCGCCCCGCCGGCCCCTTCGGCCGCGCCCGCCGCAGCGCCGTC
>DATNCF010000289.1:0-11364 GCA_035571675.1 Burkholderiales bacterium
CTCATTCTCGATCCCGGACAGCAGCACAAGGAACTCATCCCCCCCGTGGCGGCTCACGGTATCCGAAGAACGCACGCAGGCGGCCAGGCGTTGCGCGACTTCCTTGATGAGCTTGTCGCCCACACCATGGCCCAACGAGTCGTTCACATTCTTGAAGCGGTCGAGATCAATGAACAGCAGGGCCCCCTGCTTTCCCGAGCGCTTCGCTTCCGCGGTGGCGACTTCTAGCCGATCGCGCAGGACCACCCGGTTTGGTAGGCCGGTCAGCACATCGTATTGAGCCAGCAAGGCAAGGTCGAGTTCATTGCGCTTGCGCTCGATGGCGGTGCCCAGGATATTGGCGACCGTTTGCAGGAACGTCATCTCATCCCAGGAAAAACGCGCAATTTCCCCGGAATAGGCGCCAAGGATGCCCGCCACGCCCGATCCGCTGAAAATAGGGATATCAATGGCGCTGCGGATGTCGGCCTCGGCGAGCATGGGCGACCAATCATATTTGCTGGTGCGGAAGTCTTCGACGATGACGGTTCTCTGATTGGACACCACTTCTGAAAGTCGGGCATTCGGCCCGGTGAGGCGCTCCCCGATCCACTTGGCCGCCCAGCCGGTCGCCGCCTTGACGACGTAGGTGCCGTCATGGGCGAGTTCAAGCAGCTTCGCGTGCACGATGTCCAGGCCCTCGGCGACCACGGCCACCGCCTCGCTGAAGACGAGGTCGAGGTCGGTTTCCGCGAGAGCCAGGCGGCCCAGCAGCGCGATTTGCTCCTGCTGGCGAACCCGCCGCATGAGCTCTGCCTCGGTTTGCTTGCGTTCGGTGATGTCGTGGACGGTTCCGACCAGGCGCTGAACCCGGCCGCCGGCCTGAACGGGGACGGTTGTTACTTCGTAGTGGCGCAGTCGTCCTTTCACGGATCGGACAGCGGTTTCATAATACTGCGGCTCTCCGGTCAAGAGAGCCTCTTTGTGCCGCGTTTTGATGACCTCGCGGGACTCCTCGTCGAACAGTTCGTCGAGCGTGTCAATGGTGGTCGGCCCCAGCGCCGGGTCGCGCCCCCACATGGTGTAAAGCGCCGGCGACCATGTGGTGCTGGCGGTTTCAACCTCGTACTCGAAGTCGCCCATTTTTCCGATGCGTTGCGCCTCCTGCAGCCGCTCAAGCGCCTTCTCCAGTTCCAGCTGCGATCGTTTGCGTTCGGTCACATCAATGATCGTGCCTCGCAGGCCGGATATGGCACCGGCGGCGTTCCTGACCGGCTCGCCTCGGCTGAGCCCCCAGCGACGGACCTTGTCGTCGCCCACGAATTCCAGTTCAATTTCGTAACGCGCGCCGTCGGAGAGCGCCTTGGCCGCGGCGGCTAGCAGCGTGCCGACGCTCTCCTCCGTCAGGTGCCGCCGCCATTCCGATAGAGCCATGGCGTTGCGGTCGGATTCAATGCCCATCAACCGACAGACCTCCTCGGACCATGTGGCTGTTCGAGTATGGGCGTCGTACGACCATCCACCGAGCCCCGCTAGCTTCTGCGTTTGCCGCAGGTCGGCGTGAGCGACCTTGAGCTGGCTGACGTCAACGAATGAAACGACTACCCGTTCAATTCCCCCGCGTTCGTTGACTTCGGGAAAAGCATCGACGTAGGCCCAGCGAGGGGCGGCGTCCTTGTGCACGACGACGCCGACCATGTGTTGATGAAGCCGCTCACGGCTGGAAAGGACTCGCTGGACTGGATGTTCCTCAACGGGCATATCCGTTCCGTCGCCGCGGAGGAAATGCCAGTGGGGATCGCGGGCGCTGCGGCCGGATATCTGGGCTTCGGTCAGGCCGAGGAAAGTAAGCGCCGCGGGATTCGCGTATACCACTGACGAATCGCCGGCATGCACCACAATGCTGACGGGCAGCTGCGACAGCAGCCGCTCGGTCGCCGCCAGCAATGGCGCTTCATTCTTCCTATCCACTTGCTCGTTCCTTCGGCAGAACACTCACCGCCGTCGGAAGTCCTTCAGCGCCTGGCCTAGCCTTGTCCCTGCACAATCCGACAGCGGCGCTAGGTGCAAGAGGAGTATTGGTAACGGCGCAACTCTACCCACTTGGCAAGTAACCGTCAATCTGACGATGATCCAAGGGCTGTAGGGGAACCTTGCAACTCCAGGGTGTTGCCTGAAGCGACCGTTTTTGCAACTTGGTCAGCGCAGCGCCTGGCTCAGCTTGTTGCTTTTGCCCCGCCCGTTCAATCATCTATTGGCACATCGAACTGCTTGATGTAGAAATCGAAGTCGTCTCGCAATCGGTTCCTGCTCAGCCCGAACTGCTCCGCCGTGTAGCGATGGGCACCGTGCGCACCCGAACGATTCTTTTCCAGCCAGCCGCTCATTCGCTGTTTGGCCTCCGGACGCAGCTCCAACTCTAAAAAATCGTAAATCCGTTGCACGGTCCCGATCGCGTCAGCGTCAATGTCTCTTTGATATACGTCGAAGAAGCGGTCGTCGCCGATTCGCCTGCGAGCGGCCAGCGCCATTTCCATCCCGATACGAAGGTGATTTGACAGCTCTCGGCCGAGTTTGTGCAGATCGTGGCCGCCATGTCGCGAGGACGGCGGAAAGAGATTCGACAAAAAGCTCACATGTGAAGGAATGGACTTCCCGGGATCGCGATGGGTCATGATGAACTTCGTGCCCGGATAGGCTGCCAGAAAGGCCTCCAGGTGGAATTTGTGATGCGGCGACTTGAATAACCACAAATTCGGTGATCTGCGGGATTGAAGCAGCTTGATTACGCGTCGATGGTAGAAAAATGTGGATTTCAGATCGGCGCTCCGCCACCATGAATGGTAGCCGTATGCCGGAAGTGTATATCCCTGCCCATGGAACGCCATACCCAGTATTTCCACGTCCTCTACGGTCGCATCAACGTCGAAAAGGTGCATCGCCAGGAGCTTTTGGGGTATTCGCCCTTGCGCTTGTATGGCTGCAATCCTGCGCGGGTCGTTCGCTTCGGTCTCCGCGACTGGAGGTGGGCATGGTTTGGCTTGCTCCCAACCACGCAGCGCGCGAAACTGCGCATCTAATGACATGATATTGCCCAGCGCTGTTGTTCCGGTTCGTGGAAGGCCGATGATGTTGATTGGACCACGAATGGGGAGAGCATCCGCTTCAGGATGCGTTTGATACCAGTTCTCGACTTCCAATCGATTGACCAGCCTTCGCTTCTGATCGGCGACTACCAGCCGCACACCCTCTTCCGAAAGAGCCGCATCCTCTTTAACGCTGTTCAGCAGGACCTGAAGACCTTCTCTGAAATCTCCGGGTCCAAAATCCGACAGACCCGTCTCCAGCTTTGCCGCTTCCATAAGCGTCGCAGCGTCCGGATAGTCTCCTTCTCTCCAACCAGCACTCATGGTGGACTC
This sequence comes from Burkholderiales bacterium, assembly GCA_035571675.1. Lineage (GTDB taxonomy): Bacteria > Pseudomonadota > Gammaproteobacteria > Burkholderiales > SG8-39 > CAIYPG01. The sequence continues at coordinate 3,399 of DATNCF010000289.1, forward strand.
CTGGCGCAATCGTTGCGAAGTCAAGACGACAAGGGTGCGCCTGCGTTGGCCTTCCCTTACCGAAGCTCGTCCAAGTAGCGATCGGTGCCCTGAAAAGTGGGGATGAATGGGGCGCAAAAATCCATATGCCCGAGATGTCCGTCTGCGATTCGATCTTTTTCGGACTGAAAATGGGACGACCAGCATTCCCTCGGGTCCTTTTCGAGAAACCAAAGGAGTGTTACACGCCGATCATGGCGGGTTGTTTCCATGGATGGCGTCAGCAATTCCCTGTCTTCCGCTCTTTTGGGCGTGGAGAGGTCAGGTTCCGGATGCGTACGAAACAGGAGGCACATCGCAGCAGGACTTCCGTTAAGCGACTTCGGCAGGTGCTCTTCGCGAAGCCATTGCTCCAGCTTCGGTCTCGACTCGGCATCCGGTGACTCCACTACCTCCAGCACCAATCCCGACCATGGATAGTCGAGCGCGTGAATATCCCGAGGCCCTGTTTTGTCCCTGTACACCGGGCCTATGTATTCCTGAAAGGCGGTGAATACCAGGTCGCGCTTGACAAACAAATGCGTTCGTCGATCTCCCCGCTTGAATTTGTTGGCGGCACGCGACGGCCAATTGCTGTATTCATCGAAGTGATCGGCGGCAATCCAGTAAACGGTTAAATAGCAACCCTTTCCCAGTGGCTCAGCCAAATTGGACTTTGCGGGCATGCGCAAGCCCTGGAGCTCACGAGTCGCTACCCAGCGCTTCCCGGCGAACATCCACGGACAGCACATAGCGGCATAAAAGTGATCGTCCTCGTACCACCTGTTGTAGGCGTATTCCTCTCCCGGGTGGGGTTCAATCATCGTTATCAGGGAATGCCCTATGCGGGGCACATCGTACTGTGACAGGTCAGACTGCCCCATAAATGCCTCCTCAGGCCGATAAACCGCAGCGCGGTTCCTGCGCCAATTTACTTGGATCAAAATTTGGCGTCAAACCAGACTTAAGGTTAAGTCCTCCACTGCCTTGCCAGCCATCCCGCAACGCGGCCGCGATGGTCTCAGACAGCAAGGACTATCTTTAGCATGAAAAAAGCCCGACCCCTTGTTAGGGAATCGGGCTTAATGGGGGTATTGGTGGAGGCGGGGGGAATCGAACCCCCGTCCGCAAGCACTCTACAGCCAGCTCTACATACTTAGCCGAATCGTTTGATTTAACCGCTCACACGCCGACCGGCAGGCTGATGAACGGCTAGTCACCTTGGATTTAGCGGCCTGCAAAGTGACCCTGCGGGCCGCGAGTTCATGTGAATGACCCCGCCGTAACTTGCGTTACCCGGCCCATGAACAAGCCGGTGCAGGGCTCACGGGTTATTAAGCCGCGAGAGCGAAACGTTCGTCGTTCGCAGTTATTGCGTTTCCAGATGGATTTACGAGGTTGCTGGTCCTCGGTATGCACTGTTCTGCTTTGTAACCCACGTCGAAACCAGGTCGCCCCCGGAAATAAACAAGACCTGTTGTTGCGCTTGGAGATTATCCCATAACTGGGGGGGCCAGACGCCAGATTCAAGCTCACGAGGCCCCGCGCTGCGCGCGGGGGATTTTCCGAGGCGAGGATGCGCCCGAAAGGATTTGACCAACACGTGATAAATAGTGCACTATTTCTCCCTTCAACCCTAAAGGAGGGGACAAGGCATGAGAAAAATCCTCACGCTGGTTGCCGCGCTTGCCGCCGGTTCCGCGTTCGCCCAGGAATTTCCCGCCCGGCCCATTCGCATGATCGTGGGCTATGCCGCCGGCAGCGGTTCCGACGTGGGCGCGCGCGTGGTGGCCGAGGCCATGAGCGAGACCATGCGCCAGTCCATGGTGGTGGAGAACCGGCCGGGCGGCAACGTGCAGATCGCGCTGAATGCCGTGCGCCAGGCCGAGCCCGACGGCTACACGGTGATCTGGGGCGGCGCGGCGCCCATGTCGGTGCAGCCGCTCATGGACCCCAAGTTGTCGGGCCTGGAAAAGACCTGGGACCCCATGGCCGATTTCGCCGTGGTGGAGCTGGTGGGCCGCTATGACGGCATGTTCTACACCGGCGCGAGCGGCCCCAAGAGCATGCGCGAACTGCTGGAGCGCATGCGCTCGCCGAGCGGCAACGTGACCTACGGCACCTTCAGCGCCGGCTCGACCTTCGACCTGGCGCAGGAATACCTGGTGTACTTGTCCAAGGGACAGGCCATTCCGGTGCGCTTCAAGGGCGGCAACGAGATCACCACCGAATTGCTGGCGGGCCGCTTGACCCTTGGCATGGCGACCATTTCGCCGCAGGTGCTGTCGCTGATCGCCGACGGCAAATTGCGTGGTCTTGCGGTGCTGTCCAAGGAGCGCCTGCCGCGCCTGCCCGACGTGCCTTCGCTCACCGAGGTGGGCCTGCCGGAAATGCTGGACATCGACTGGGACGCGTGGTTCGGCGTGTTCGTGCGCAAACAGACGCCCGTCCCGGTGGTGGAGAAGCTGAACGAAGGCGCGCGCAAGATGCTGGCCGACAGGAAGTGGACCCAGAAGCTGGAGGGCGTGGGCATCAATCCTTATCCGCCGGCCGGCCTGCGCGAATCGCAGTTGCGCTGGGAAAAAAGCTTCGGCACGACCAAGGTGATGCTGGGCAAGCTGGGCCAGTTGCCCAAGTAGTGTCCGCCGGGGAGGCGGCCAGGCAGGTCAGCCCAGGTAGTTCAACGTCTCAAGCGGCGTCTGGATAATGCCGTCGGCGCCCCAGGTGCGCGGGTCGCCGTCCTTGCCCAGGTAGCCGAAGGCGGCCGCGAGCACCGGCATGCCGGCGGCGCGCGCCGACTGTACGTCGCGCAAGTCGTCGCCCACGTACAGGCATTGCTCGGGAGAATCTCCGACCAGCCCGGCGGCGTGCAGCAGCGGAGCGGGGTGGGGCTTGGCGTGCGGGGTGGTATCGCCGCCGACGACGCAGGCGGCGCGCTGGTCCAGGCCCATGGCCCTAACCAGCGGCAGGGTGAAGCGCTCGGCCTTGTTGGTGACGATGCCCCAGCGCAGGCCCCTGGCCTCGATGCCCCGGAGCAGTTCCTCCATGCCGGGGAACAGGCGCGTGTGCACGCAGATGTCTTCCGCGTACAGGTCGAGAAAGCGCACCCGCAGCGCCTCGTATCGCGGATCCGTGGGGTCCATGTCCAAGCCGGCCTTGATCAGGCCGCGCGCGCCGCTGGATGTCCAGGGACGCGCGTATTCCAGCGGCAACGGCGGCAGGCCCTGCTCTGCAAGCAACCGGTTGAGGGCATGCGCCAGGTCAGGCGCGGTGTCGGCGAGCGTTCCGTCGAGGTCAAACAGTACGGTGCGGATCATGGATCGTGCGCGGCGCAGCGGCGCGGACTCGAAAACCAGCGGCGATCAGGATGCACGCTGCGCGTGCAGCAGATAGTTCACGCCGGTGTCCGGCACCAGGCTGTAGACGCGGGTGAGCGGGTTGTAGGTCATGCCCGTGAGCGAGCGCACTTCCAAACCCGCGCGGCGGCACCAGCTTGCCAGTTCCGATGGCCGGATGAAGCGCTGATAGTCGTGCGTGCCCTTGGGCAGCAGCCCCAGCACGTATTCGGCGCCGATCACGGCCTGCACATAGGCCTTGGGGTTGCGGTTGATGGTCGAGAAGAACACATGGCCGCCGGGCCTCACCAGCGCGGCGCAGGCGCGCACCGAGCTTTCGGGCTCGGGCACGTGCTCGAGCATTTCCATGCAGGTGATGGCGTCGTAGCCGCCCGGCTCGCGCTCGGCCAGCGCTTCGGCTGAGATGGCCTGGTAGTTGACCTGCGCCCCGGATTCGAGGGCATGCAGCCTGGCCACGCGCAGCGCCTTGTCTGACAGGTCGATGCCCTTCACCCGGGCGCCGAGGCCGGCCAGCGCCTCGGCCAGAATGCCGCCGCCGCAGCCCACGTCCAGCACTGCCTTGCCCGTCAAGTTGGCTTTCTGCCGGATCCAGCCCAAGCGGAGGGGGTTGATTTCGTGCAGGGGGCGGAATTCGCTGGCCGGGTCCCACCAGCGATGGGCCAGCTCGCTGAACTTGGCGACTTCCTGCGGATCGACGTTGGCCGGGTCGGCCCCCGGCAGGGTGCTTGCTTCGGTGCTCATGGATCGGGAAAGGGGAGAGTCAAAGCGCAATCATACCGGCCGCGGAAATAAAAAAGCCCCGCGCGCTGCGCGGGGCTTTCCCGGACTTGCCTGGGATCAGGACTTGTTGCGCGTGCCCACCACTTCGACTTCCACGCGGCGGTTCTTGGAGCGGCCGTCCTTGGTCTTGTTGCTGGCCACCGGCTGGGTTTCGCCCTTGCCTTCGGTGTAGATGCGGTTGGCGGCGATGCCCTTGCTGATCAGATAAGCCTTCACAGCCTCGGCACGGCGTACCGACAGCTTCTGGTTGTAGGCCTTGCTGCCGATGGAGTCGGTGTGACCGATGGCGATAATGACTTCGAGGTTCACGGCCTTCAGCTTGGACACCAGGTCGTCCAGCTTGGCCTTGCCCTCGGGCTTGACCACGGACTTGTCGAAGTCGAACAGCACATCGGCCGACAACGACACTTTCTCGGTCACCGGGGCGACGCCCGCGGGAGCGGGACGGGGAGCGGGAGCGGCGGGGGCTGGGGCAGGCGCCGGCGCCGGCGCGGCAGGCGCGGCGGCGGGCGCCGGCGGCGCGGGCTTGGGCACCAGGTCCGGATCGCATTCCTGCGTGGCGTCAGCCGGTGTCGTATACGTGGTTCTCCAGCACTGCCCGTAGGCGTTCTTCCACACCAGGCCGTTGGAGTTCTTCCAGATATCAGGCAAGTTGGCGGCGGAGGCCGGAGCAGCAACGGCCGACAGCGCCAGGGCGGCGGCAGAGAGGAGCAGAGCGGGTTTTGATTTATTGATCGTTTTAGTCATGTTTTTTCCTCTAAACATTGTTTTCCGTAAGACCATTCCGCGAACGATTCTAAGGGACTTCCCCTGACGAAATGTTAAAAACGGCGGCCTGGGCGCATTCAAGTGTCGGTCGAAAGCTGTAAGCCCTTGTTTATACTCTGATGTTATTTTGCCACAAGCGTGACAAATTGTCCAAATCACTCATTTTCGCTTCCAACTGTCTATCGTCCATTCGGATCACGCCCCCCACCCAGACATGCGTGACATCTTCCCGGCCGGCAGCGTAAACCAGATGGGACACGGGGTCGAAACAAGGCATCACACCCGGTCTGTTTAAAGCCACGGCGCACAAATCCGCTGTTTTTCCGACCTCGATGGAGCCGATTCGTTCACCCAAACCCAGGGCGGCCGCGGGGTGAATGGTGGCGGCCGACAGCGCCCGGGCGGCGGGCATGGCCTGGGCGTTGCCGCTTGCGCCTTTGGCCAGCAACGCGGCCAGTCGCATGTCCCGGAACATGTCCAGACTGTTGTTGCTCGCCGCCCCATCGGTGCCGATGCCGACCGGCACGCCGGCGGCCAGCAGCGCGGCCACGGGCGCGATGCCGCTCGCCAGTTTCAGGTTGGAGGAAGGACAATGGGCCACGCTGGCGCCGGCGCGCGCCAGCATCTCGATCTCGGCCGCGTCCAGGTGCACCGCATGCACGGCGATCAGGCGCGGACCGACGATGCCCAGGCGCGCCAGTCGCGCCAGCGGGCGCACGCCGTGCTGCTCCAGGCCCTGCGCCACCTCGGCGGCGGTCTCGTGCACGTGCATGTGGATGGGCAGGTCCAGTTCCTCGGCCAGCATGAGCGAGCGTTCCAGGGTGCGGTCGCTCACCGTGTAAGGCGCGTGCGGGGCGATGCAGAACGACAGCAGCGGCTCGCGCGCCAGCCGGTCGCGTGCGGCCAGCCCCTTGGCGAGGTAATCGTCGGCGTCGCTGGCGTAAGCCGTGGGGAAGTCGATGGCGATGATGCCGATCGCGGCGCGCATGCCCGAGTCGAGCGCGGCGCGCGCCGCCTCCTCGGGGAAGAAATACATTTCGTTCATGCAGGTCACGCCCCCGGCCAGCATTTCCGCGCAGGCGAGGCGCGTGCCTTCGTAGACGAAGCGCGCCGACACGTGTTTGGCCTCGGCCGGCCAGATGTGCTCGTTCAGCCATTGCATGAGCGGCAGGTCGTCGGCGAGGCCGCGCATCAACGCCATGGCGGCGTGGGTGTGCAGGTTGACCAGGCCGGGGATGAGCGCGTGCCCGGACAATGCGAAGCGCCGCAGCGGCTTGAAGCGCGCGGCCGCCTCGTCGCTGGGCAATACCGCGACGATCAGGCCATCCTTCACCGCCACGCTGTGGCGCTCCAGCACCGCGCCTTCGGGCACCACGGGAACGACCCACTTGGCTTCGATCAGAGTGTCAACGGGCTGCATGCGAGGGCGCTGAGTTCGGATCGCGGCAGGGGCGCAATAGGGGTTGGAGGGCGTGGTTCAAGGGTGCCCGAATGATACGCGCAAGGGTGCGGGAACAGTGCGCTTCCTGATAAAATTACACCTTTTTAGCCGGCGGCTTTGGGGCCAGGAATCAACGCCTGAGGTGCTTGAGTTGATTCGGGGCCCCGCCGCCAACGCTGGATAGGGATCACCGCCGCATGGAACAGTTCGCCAAGGAAACGCTGCCGGTCAGTCTGGAAGAGGAGATGCGGCGTTCCTACCTCGACTACGCCATGAGCGTGATCGTGGGCCGCGCGCTGCCGGACGTGCGCGACGGCCTGAAGCCAGTGCACCGGCGCGTGCTCTACGCCATGCATGAAGCCAACAACCACTGGAACCGCCCGTTCGTGAAATGCGCGCGCGTGGTCGGCGAGGTGATGGGTAAATACCATCCCCACGGCGACTCGGCCATTTACGACACGCTGGTGCGCATGGCCCAGGACTTCAGCCTGCGCTACACCCTGGTCGACGGGCAGGGCAACTTCGGCTCCATCGACGGCGACAACGCGGCGGCCATGCGCTACACCGAGTGCCGCCTCGACCGCATCGCCGGCGAGCTGCTCGCCGACATCGAGCGCGAGACCGTGGACTTCGGCCCCAACTACGACGGCAAGGAGCAGGAGCCACTGGTGCTGCCGGCGCGCTTCCCCAACCTGCTGGTCAACGGCTCGGCCGGCATCGCCGTGGGCATGGCCACCAACATTCCGCCGCACAACCTCACCGACGTCATCGCCGCCTGCCAGAAACTCCTGGCCGCGCCCGACACCGGCATCGAGGAACTCATCGACATCGTGCAGGCGCCGGACTTTCCCACCGCCGGCATCATCTACGGCGTGGCCGGGGTGCGTGAAGGCTACCGCACCGGCCGCGGCCGCGTGGTCATGCGCGCGCGCACGCACTTCGAGGATGTCGAGCGCGGCAGCCGCCAGTCCATCATCGTCGACGAACTGCCCTACCAGGTGAACAAGAAGGCGCTGCTGGAGCGCATCGCCGAACTGGTGCACGAGAAGCGCCTGGAGGGTATCGCCCACGTGCAGGACGAGTCCGACAAAAGCGGCATGCGCGTGGTGATCGAGCTCAAGCGCGGTGAGCTGCCCGACGTGGTGCTGAACAACCTGTACAAGCAGACCCAGCTCCAGGACACTTTCGGCATCAACATGGTGGCGCTGGTGGATGGGCAGCCCAAGCTGCTCAACCTGCGCGACATGCTGCACGCCTTCCTCGCGCATCGCCGCGAGGTGGTGACGCGGCGCACCGTGTACGAGCTGCGCAAGGCGCGCGAGCGCGCCCACATCCAGGAAGGCCTGGCGGTGGCGCTGTCCAACGTGGACGAGATCATCGCCCTCATCAAGGCCTCGCCCACGCCGCCCGAGGCCAAGGTCAAGCTCATGGAGCGCGGCTGGCGCTCCAGCGTGGTCGAGGAAATGCTTTCCCGGGCGGGGGCCGACGTATCCCGGCCCGACGGCATCGCCGCCGCCTTCGGCCTGCAGCCGGACGGCTACCATCTATCGGACACCCAGGCCCAGGCCATTCTGGAAATGCGCCTGCAGCGCCTCACCGGCCT
>DATNCF010000290.1:0-5970 GCA_035571675.1 Burkholderiales bacterium
AAAAGCCCATCAGCATCGAGGACCACCAGGCCTCGCGGCCCATCGTCGAGCCGTTCCGGCTGCTGGACTGCTGCATCGAATCCGACGGCGCGGCAGCTTATCTGGTCAGCTCGGCCGAGCGCGCGAAAGACATGCCGCACAAGCCGGCCTACGTGCTGGGCGTGGCCGAGGGCCATCCCGATTCGCCCACGTCGGTGGCCACGCGCAAGCAGTTGCTGCGCACCGGCGTCGCCATGGCGGCGCCGCGCGCCTATGCCATGTCGGGCGTAAAGCCGTCCGACATCCGCTCCGCCTTCCTGTACGACCCATTTACTTTTTTAGTGATTTCTCAACTCGAGTCGCTGGGTTTCTGCGGACCGGGCGAGGGCGGGCCATTTGTCGAATCCGGCGCAATACGTCTTGGCGGGCGATTGCCGGTCAACACCCACGGCGGCCTGCATTCCCAGGCGCATTCCATGTCGGCCATCAACCACGTAGCGGAAGCGGTCAAGCAATTGCGCGGCAGCGCCGGAAAAGCACAAATCAGGCAGCCCTCGCCACTGGTCATCACGGGGAACGGGGACTTTGGCGATGGAGCAGTAGCAATACTGTCAAACGAATAAGCGAGTAAACGGGACAAGATGATGCAGGAAGAGCTTTTTCTCGTTACCCTCTACCGGGAGAGGGGTTGGGGAGTGGGAGAGGGGCTCGGTCTGCGCTTCGGACAACCCGCGTCGCGAGAGCGACGCGCCTCGAGAAAATGACGAGGACTGAAATGCGATATTCAACACACGTGCTCGACTTGCTGTGCAAGGCTGCTCTGGTCGTTGTATCGCTTACGGCCTCATTGCTTGCACAATCAGCATTTGCTCAAGACACTTATCCCAGTCACGGTGTCATCGTCATCACTCCGTACGCTTCGATCAGCAGCGGCACCGAGCCCATCATCAGAACGTTATTGCAAGGCTTGTCTGACAAGTACGGCCAGCAATTTGTGATTGAACCCCGCGGCGGGGCGAATGGCGCAATAGGCATGGGGGCCGCCGCGCATGCGAAGCCCGACGGCTACACCCTGCTGTTCACCAACATCAGCCCCACCACCGTGCTGCCGGCGGTGCAGAAGAACGTGCCCTTCGACGCCGCCAAGGATTTTGCGCCCGTGTTCATGATCGGCCGCGGCGAGTCCTTCATCATGGCCGGCCCCTCCATGAAGTCCGCCAAGGACATGGGCGAGATTTTCCGCATCGCGAAGGAGAAGCCGGGCACGGTGAGCTATGCCGTGGTGGGGGCGGCGCAGCGCCTCAACGTGGCCATGCTGGAATCGCTGACCGGCGCCAAGTTCCTGGTGGTGCCCTATCCGGGCACGGGCCAGGCGGCCACGGCGCTGATGGGCGGCATCGTCGACCTCGCCGTGGACACGGGCGACGTCAAGGCGCTGTCGCGCGGGGGCGTGGTGCGTGTGGTGGCCACCAACAATGCCCAGCGCACCAAGGAGCATCCCGACATTCCGGCCTCGGCCGAATTCGCGCCGGGCTTCGAAAGCCGCGCCTGGCACGGCATCCTGGGGCCGGCCGGCATGCCGCGCGACCGCATTGATCAACTGCACCGCGATCTCACGGCGCTGGTGGCCCAGCCCAAGATGCGCGAACTCATGCAGCGCTACGGCCTCGAGCCCGCGCCCATGAGCACCGAAGAGTTCGGCGCCATTATTCAGCGCGACCTGCGCAACAACATCAACCTGGCCAAGCAGTTCAACATCGTGGTGGATTGACCAGGAACCTGAGCCGAGGAGCTGACATGCGAACCTACAAAGCGATTTCCGGGGACGGCCACTGCGAGACCGCGCCCGACTTCTGGCTGCCCTACGTGCCGGAAAAGCACCGTCCGCGCGCGCCGCGGCTGGTGGACGTGGCCGAGGGCGGAGTGGCCTGGCTCGTGGAGGGCCAGCCACTGCGTTACCTGGGGCAGCACGTCACCGGCCGCCACCCCGTGCGCTTTCGCGGCGAGTCCTACCGCAATGCCGACGGCTCGTGGCGCGAGGGTTGCGGCCCGGCGGCGCAGCGCCTGCGCGAGCAGGACCTGGACGGCATTGATGCCGAGGTGATGTATCCGCCCAGCCTCATCTCGGTGTTCAGTTCCTCCATCGGCGACCGCGACGCCTACCGTGCCGTGGTGTCGGCCTACAACACCTTCCTCGCCCAGGACTATTGCGCCGTGGCGCCCGACCGCCTCATCGGCGCCGGCATTACGCCCACTTCGGGCATCGACGACGCCGTGGCCGAACTGGAGCGCTGCAAGTCGCTGGGACTCAAGTGCATGAACTTCACCCAGTTCCCCAATGGCGGAGGGGCGCCCAACCCCGAGGACGACCGCTACTGGGAGGCCGCGCTCAAGCACGGCATGCGGCTCACCCCGCACCTGCGCTTCGGCGGTCCGCTGATGGGCGCGCAGGGCGGCAACACCAGCTTCCAGGGGTTCGCCAACGCCCTGCAGCAGCGCACCGAAAACCAGTTGCTGTTTTCGATTTCGCAGATGATCGCTTCGGGCGTGTTCGACCGCTTTCCCGAACTGCAGATCTACGTGGCCGAGACCAATGCAAGCTGGGTGCCGAGCGCGCTGTTCTTCCTCGACGACAATTACGAGATCTTCCGCCACTGGTTCAAGGCGGAACTCAAGATGGCGCCCAGCGAATACGTGCGCAAGCATTTCCTGTTCAGCTTCATCCGCGACCCGCTGGCCATCGGCCTGCGCGACTTCATGCCCAAGGGGTTTGTCGAGAACAACCTCATGTGGGGCAGCGACTTCCCGCACTCCGTGGGGTCGTTCCCGAATTCACGCGAATGGATCGAAAAGGTGTTCAAGGGCGTGGCGGACAGCGTGCGGCAAAGCGTGCTGGTGGACACGCCGGTGCGCTACTTCGGCCTGGACAAGTCCAAGGCGCTCACGCCAACGCCGAATTGATTGCAAACTGAAAATCCCAGCGGCGCTTCGGCGCCGTTTTTTTGCACAACCTTTTGAGTAGGCGAGGATTGAATGGCGAAGGGTGGCGCATCGGCAGCTAAGTCGGGCAACCAGCAAAAGAGCACTGCGATCCAACGGCTGTTGGTCGCCAATCGCGGCGAAATCGCCATTCGGGTCATGCGCGCGGCCGCGGCGCGCGGCATCGCCACCACGGCCATCCATCCCGAGGACGACGCCGACTCCCTGCACACCCGCAAGGCCGACGCGGCCGTCCTGATCCCGGGCAAGGGCGTGGCCGCCTACCTGGACATCGAGCAGGTGGTGGCCGCCGCGCTCAAGGCCGGCTGCGATGCCGTGCACCCCGGCTACGGTTTCCTGTCCGAGAACGCGGCCTTCGCGCGCCGCTGCGCCGAGGCCGGCCTGCGCTTCGTGGGGCCGCGGCCCGACCTGCTCGACCTGTTCGGCGACAAGGTGCAGGCGCGCGCGCTGGCGCAGCGCCACACCGTGCCGGTGATGCAGGGCACCTCAGGTTCGAACGGCGGCGCGACCAGCCTGGAAGACATGAAAGCGTTTTTCGTGTCGCTCAAGGGTGGCAAGGGCGTAGGCAAAGACGCCAAGCCCGCCATGGTCATCAAGGCGCTGGCGGGGGGCGGCGGGCGCGGCATCCGCATCGTGCGCGATGCCTCGGAGATTGCCGACGCCTACGCGCGCTGCTCGTCCGAGGCGCAGGCCGCGTTCGGCAACGGCGCGGTGTACGGCGAGCGTTTGGTGACGCGCGCCCGGCACATCGAAATCCAGATACTGGGCGACGGGCAGGGCGGCGTGGCCCAGCTTGGCGAGCGCGATTGCAGCATCCAGCGCCGGCATCAGAAACTGGTGGAAATCGCGCCCTCGCCGGGGCTGTCGGCGAGGCTGCGCGCCGACATCATCGCGGCGGCGGTGCGCCTGGCCGCGGCGGTGAAATACGACAGCATCGGCACCTTCGAATTCCTGGTGGACGAGGACGCGGCCGAGTTCGCCTTCATCGAGGCCAACCCGCGCCTGCAGGTGGAGCACACCGTCACCGAGGCCGTGACCGGCGTGGACATCGTGCAGGCCCAGCTCGCGCTGGCGCAAGGGGCGAGCCTCGCTGACCTGCGCCTGGATGCGGCAGGCGCGGAATCCGCCACGCCACGCGGCTATGCCATCCAGTTGCGCGTCAACGCCGAGACCATGGGCGCCGACGGCGCGCCCATGCCCTCGGGCGGCACGCTGTCGGCGTTCGAGGCGCCCTCGGGTCCGGGGCTGCGCACCGACACCTACGCCTATGCCGGATACCGCATCAATCCCCGTTACGATTCGCTGCTGGCCAAGGTCATCGTGCATTGCGACGGCGATTTCGCCGCCTGCGCGCGCATGGCGCGGCGGGCGCTGGCCGAATTCCGGCTGGAAGGCGTGGAGACCAACCTGGGTTTCCTTGCGGCCATCCTGCGCCACGACGACGTGGCGAATGCGAAGCTATACACGCGCTGGCTGGATGAGCACGCCGGCGCGCTGCTGGAAGCCGCCAAGGCCGAGGCGCCGCGGCTGTTCTTCGAGGGGTCGGGTGGGGCCAAGCCCGCCCAGGCGCAGGCCGCCGATGCACAGGCGCCTGAGGGCACCACTGCGCTGCGCACCGAGATCCAGGGCACGGTGGTGTCGGTGCTGGTGAAGGAAGGCGACCGCGTGCGCGCCGGCCAGCCGCTGGTGGTGCTGGATTCCATGAAAATGGAACACGAGGTCGCGGCGCACGTCAGCGGCCAGGTGCTGCGCATCGACGTGCAGGCCGGCGACGTGGTGTACCAAGGCAGCGCGCTGGCTCATATTGAAGAGGGCGTCGAGGCAGGCGAGGCCGGCGTGGACCAAGCGGCCGCCGCCGCGGCCGACGATCTCTACGCCATCCGCCCCGAACTGCAGGAGGTGATGGACCGCCACGCCAAGACCCTGGACGCGGCACGGCCCGAGGCCGTGGCGCGGCACCACGCGCGCGGCGAGCGCACCGGGCGCGAGAACGTGAACGACCTGGTCGATCCCGGCAGCTTCATCGAATACGGCGCGCTGGTGGTGGCGGGGCAGCGCCTGCGCCGCCCGCTGCAGGAACTCATCGACAAGACGCCGGCCGACGGCATCATCACCGGCATCGGCACGGTCAACGGCCACCTGTTCGAGGAGCCGGCCTCGCGCGTGGCCGTCATGGCTTACGACTACACCGTGCTGGCCGGCACCCAGGGCACCAACAACCACCGCAAGACCGATCGCATGATCGACGTGGCGCGGCGCCTGCGCCTGCCCATGGTGCTGTTCTCCACCGGCGGCGGCGGCCGGCCCGGCGACACCGATTTCCCCAGCGGCCTCGACTCGCAGACCTTCACCGATTTCCCGCGCCTGTCGGGCCTGGTGCCCATGGTGTGCATCAACTCCGGCCCCTGTTTCGCCGGCAACGCCGGGCTGCTCGGGGTGTGCGACGTCATCATCGCCACGCGCTCGTCCAGCATCGGCATGGGCGGCCCGGCCATGGTGGAAGGCGGCGGCCTGGGTGTGTACAAGACCGAGGAGATCGGCCCCATCGACGTGCAGACCAAGAACGGCGTGGTGGACATCGCCGTGGCCGACGAGGCCGAGGGCGTGCGCGTGGCCAAGCAGTACCTGTCCTACTTCCAGGGCCGCACCAGGGAGTGGACCTGCGCCGACCAGCGCCTGCTGCGCAGCGCCATTCCCAAACGCCGCACCCGCGCCTACCATCCGCGCAAGGTCATCGAGCTGCTGGCCGACACCGGGACCTTCCTGGAAATCCGGCGCGACTTCGGCATCGGCATCTGCACCGGCTTGATGCGCATCGAGGGCCGGCCCATGGGCGTGCTGGCCAACAATCCCCAGCACCTGGGCGGCGCCATTGATTCCGACGCGTCGGACAAGGGCGCGCGCTTCATGCAGCTTTGCGACGCATTCGACATTCCCATCCTGTCGCTCATCGACAACCCCGGCATCATGGTGGGGCCCGAGGCCGAGAAG
>DATNCF010000291.1:0-2442 GCA_035571675.1 Burkholderiales bacterium
GTCAGCTTCGCCGAGGAGCCACCGCTGTTTTGCGTATGGGCGACAGGCCCGGATGAATACTTCCCCGCGTCGTCCCATCAGGCTGCCACCAAGCTGGCCGAGGACATGGCCGCCGCGTATGGCCGCGACAAGGAAAAGGCAAACAGCGAGAACTTTCCCGAGTGCAGATTCGTCGTAACCCTCTGGCCACATCGGCCCTCGGAACATGCCCTCGCTCTCCGTGAAGGGGAAGGATTGGCATGCGTCAGGAACTCCGATGATCCCAGGGCCACCGCCCGCGCCATTGTGGAGAGAATGGGCGCTGACAATGCGGCCGTGTTCGCCCCCACCCTCCGGCAGTGGAACAAGCTCCAGGATGCCCTGGAGCGCATGCGCATGGACGGCTGCCAGTTCACCGAGGAGGATATCGACGAGCTGGCGGCCGGAGAAGAAACGGAGCGCGATGAACGCTTCAAGCGCTTCGATGGCTTCACCGAGGCGCACACGGTACTGAATGAGATTTTCGAGGGCGACAGCGCATCGCTCGTGGAGGAAAGCATGGCCGGGCTCAATCTCATCCTGGCCGAACGCCGGCGCCAGGTCTTCGAAGAAGGCTTCGATCCGGCCCACGATGATGAGCATGACCAGCACGAGCTCGCCTATGCCGCGTGCGCCTACGCGGCTCCTCGCCCGCTCTATACCATCATGGACGCGGCCAATGGTTTTGAGATCGACGATTGCTATCCGTCCCAGTGGGACAGCCGCTGGGACAAGCGGCCGCGCGATGAAGACGGGAAATTGCTCCATGCCAGCGATGTCGACATCGAGGAGCGTCTCCGCAATGTGGTGAAGGCCGGCGCGCTGCTCGCCGCGGAGATCGATCGGCTGCTGCGCCTGCAGGGCACCATGCTGCGGCTGGAGATCAAGTCCAGCGAGGGACCGGATAAGGGCGAGCGATGGAGCGAGGCCCGCGACAACGAGAGGGCAGCCAACCGTCTGCTGCTCGTGGGTTTTGAAGTCCCCGAAGAAACCATCGCGGCATGGACCAACGAGCAATGGATTCTGGCCACTGAATACGCCCTGGCCGCGCATTTCAATGCCTCCGACAACGAAGACGTCATAGTCCCGCCCGTCCCGGATTTCCTCCACGATTTTGAGGAACGCGGCCCCAGGATTCTGCTGCCGTGAACCTCCGCGCCCACCTCGAAGCCCTCGCGGCCGGTAACGGCCCCAAGCCGCGCGGCAACGTCCTGCTCCACGAGCACGTCGCCGCGCACAGCGAAATCGCTGGCCGCCTGGGCATCATGTTCCGTTCGTCCGTGGTCAATCACCTGAACGGCCGCGAGGAGGCCACGCCTATCAACTGCCCCGGCACGCTGCTGCCGCCGCTGCCATGATCGCCGCCCACGCCCTGCAGATCCCGCTCATGGGCGGCCCCGCCGATTGCCCGCGCACCTTCACCGTGCGCACGCCGGAATCGGGCGTCATCGCGCGCGCCGCGTTGGCCATCATGGACGCCGGGCGCCTGGAGGACACCGGCCAGCGCGGCAGTTCGGCCGCCATCCTGCAGGGTGCGCTGCACGCCTGGCTAACCAGGCATGGCGCCGGCATGCGCGTGCTGCGCTTCGGCTTAAAGGTGGGTGAAGGTGCACTTCAATGCGACATGCCGGCGCACTCGACGCTGGTGGAAGTATTCAAGAAGGGCACCCAGGGCGCGTATGTCACGCTCTCCACGCCCGACGGCTACTGGGGCGAGCGCGTCATCATCGGCAATCGCTGCGCCGAGCTCGAGCGCCGCAAGCCCGGCCTGGGGGAAACCGCCCTGTGGTGGCTGGAGCAGGCGTCCCGCGTGGTGCCCATGTGGCTGCCCGCCGACGCGCTCGCCGCGGCCGAGTGGCTGCACTGGCACGGCGAGACCGACGAGCAGACCGCCGTCGAAATGCTGGACGGCGAGGAAGAGTGGACCGGCG
Organism: Burkholderiales bacterium; assembly: GCA_035571675.1. Taxonomy (GTDB): domain Bacteria; phylum Pseudomonadota; class Gammaproteobacteria; order Burkholderiales; family SG8-39; genus CAIYPG01. The sequence goes on from DATNCF010000291.1 coordinate 1,950, forward strand.
TGCGCCGGGCCGATTTCGACTGCATCCCCAAATGGGCGCTCGACCCCAAGCGCCGCTTGAGCGGCCAGGCGCTCCCGAAGCGCTCCACGCACCGCAAGACCGCCGCCGTGCTGCGCCTCCTGGCCGAGCTGGAAAAGCTTCATGAAGACAAGCGCCTGTGGCCCGGCCGGCTGCCGCTCGACGGCGAAGGCGCGGACGATTTTGCCATGGTCAACATGGCGGCGTTCGCCGTCTGGAGCCAGGAAAGTGCGGAGGTGCAACACCGCCTCGCGGACGACTTCTGCCAGGTGGAGTCGGAAAGCGGTGAATACATCGATGTGTTTTCCTCCGCGTTCCTGCCCGACCCCGGGCCCGGCGCCAACGAGAACCAGCGCGCCGACGCCATGTTCGCCTGGCGCGATCACCTGGCGCACCTCGAGCGCGGCCTCGCCGTCATGCGCCTGGCCGACGCCCTGCTCCACGAACTTTCTGAATAGTCCCCTATGCGCCCCCA
>DATNCF010000292.1:0-4048 GCA_035571675.1 Burkholderiales bacterium
GAGTTGGTTTCTCGTTGCTCTAGCCACGATAAACAGTCCTGCTGTAGAAGGACTGCTTTGCCGGATCGGAATGTTCGCGGTGGAGGTTTCTTGTTCGGCGGAGGTGACTCGAAGGGAAATCCGTTGAGAACGTACTGCGCCCTGTCCATCCGGGCGAACAGGCTCGGCGTGTTGAGCTGGAGATAGGAACGTACGGAAGAGGCCGGCACGCCGCCTAGGAGCGCCTCAACCTGCTGCGTTATTTCTGTGAGCGAGGCGCCATTGGGACGAGCTTCAAGTACCGTGACAATGGCGTCGCGCACTTCCCCTGGTCGCCGACGCACAAGATTCTTGCTTCGCATGGAGGAAGTCTATGTCATTTGACGTCCAGACGTCAAACGCGTTGTGATGCGTCAAGCTCTACGGTCGGCGAGGAACTGGGAAAGGACTTGACCAGTATGTGAGTTTGTCGCGGCCACCTTGTCGGGCGATCCCGCCGCTACGATGCGTCCGCCGCCGTCGCCGCCCTCGGGGCCCATGTCGATGATCCAGTCGGCGTCGGCCATGACGTCGAGGTTGTGCTCCACCACCACCACGCTGTTGCCGGCGTCCACCAGGCGGTGCAGCACGCGGATGAGCTTTTCCACGTCGGCCATGTGCAGGCCCACGGTGGGCTCGTCCAAGACGTACAAGGTGTGGCGCTCGGTTCCGGCGCGGCCGGGCCGCGCCGCCGCGTTGCCGGCGGCGTCCAGGCGCACCTTGGCCAGCTCGGTCACCAGCTTGATGCGCTGCGCCTCGCCGCCCGAGAGCGTAGGGCTCTGCTGGCCGAGGGTGAGATAACCCAGGCCCACGTCCTGCAGCAGGCGCAGGCAATGGTGCACCGACGGATGCGCGCTGAAAAAGTCCACGGCCTCGTCCACGTTCATGGCCAGCACGTCGCCGATGGACTTGCCGCGCCACAGCACCGACAGGGTCTCGGGGTTGAAGCGCGCGCCGCGGCAGGCCTCGCACAGCACTTTCACGTCGGGCAGGAAGGACATTTCGATGCGCTTCACGCCCTGGCCGTCGCAGGCGTCGCAGCGTCCGCCGGCGGTGTTGAACGAGAAGCGGCTGGCCGTCCAGCCGCGCATGCGCGACTCGTTGGCCTCGGCGTACAGCCTGCGGATGGCGTCCCAGAAGCCCACGTAGGTGGCCGGGCAGGAGCGCGGCGTCTTGCCGATGGGTGTCTGGTCCACTTCCAGGACCCGGCCCACCTGCTGCCAGCCCTCGACTGCTTCGCAGCCGGTGAGCCGTGCCGTGCCGCGCGTGGCCCGGCGCAGTTCGGCCGACACCAGGCGCGCCATGTTGTCGCGCAGCACGTCGCGCGCCAGCGTGGATTTGCCCGAGCCGGACACGCCGGTGATCACGGTGAGGCGCGCCAGCGGAATGTCGGCGTCCACGCCGCGCAGGTTATGCAGGGTGACGTTGCGCAGGCCGATGACCGGGGTGGCGCGCCCCACCGGCCGCGGCGGATGCAGCGGGTGTTGCAGTGGATGCGCCAGGAAGCGTCCCGTGATCGAGGCTGGCTGGGCCATGAGTTCCTCGGCCGTGCCCTGGGCGATGACCTCGCCGCCGCGCTTTCCCGCGCCCGGCCCCAGGTCGAGCACGTGCGCAGCGCGGCGTATGGTGTCCTCGTCGTGCTCCACCACCACCAGGGTGTTGCCCTTGCGCTGCAGCTTTTCCAGGGTGTCGAGCAGCACGCGGTTGTCGCGCGGATGCAGGCCGATGGTGGGCTCGTCCAGGATGTAGCACACGCCGCGCAGGTTGGAACCGAGCTGCGCGGCCAGGCGGATGCGCTGCGCCTCGCCGCCCGACAGCGTGGGCGCGGCGCGGTCGAGCGACAGGTAGGACAGCCCGACTTCGTTGAGGAAGGCCAGGCGCGATTTCAGCTCGGCCAGGATGTCGCGGGCGATGAGCTGTTCGCGGCCGCCGGCAGGCTCCTTGGCCTCCATGCGCTTGAAGAAATCCGCCAGCTTGGCCACCGGCAGCGCCACGAGATCGGTGATGGCGCGGTCGCGGTAGCGCACCGCGCGCGCCACCGGGTTGAGCCGCTGGCCATGGCAGTCGGGGCAGGTTTCCTCGATCACCGGTTCATCGGGATCATCTGCCGCCTTGTCCTTGTTCTGGGCATCGATCCAGTCGTCCAGGCGGCGGTCTTCCTGTTCGCGGCTGATTTCGTCGTCGTGGCGGTAGCCGGTGAGCTTGACGCCCGTGCCCATGCAACCGCCGCACCAGCCATGCGGCGAGTTGAACGAGAACAGCCGCGGATCGGGTTCGGGGAAGCTGCGCCCGCACACCGGGCAGGCGCGCTTGGTGGAGAACACCTGCAGGGGCAGGTCGACTTCGATCCTGGCCGTGGACTTGCCGCTGCGAGCTTTTTCGTGGGCCGTTGCCAGGCGGTCAAGGTGGCCGAGCACGTGCACGTTGCCGCGGCCGTATTCCAGCGCGCCCGCCAGCGCCTCGCGCAGTTCCTTCTCCGACTCGGGCGTGACCACAAGGTCGGCCACGGGCAACTCGATGGTGTGCTCGCGGAAGCGGTCCCGGCGCGGCCACTTGGCCGTGGGCGTGAACTCGCCGTCCACGCGCAGGAAGTCGTAGCCCTTGCCCTTGGCCCACTTGGCGAGGTCGGTGTAGTAGCCCTTGCGGCTGAATACCAGCGGCGCCAGCAGGCCGATGCGCTGGCCGCGATAGTCGCGCGCGAGGCGCGCGGCGATGGCATCAAAGCTCTGCGGCTCGATGGGCACATGGTCGTCGGGGCAGTACTGCGTGCCCAGCTTGACGTACAACAGGCGCAGGAAATGGTAGATCTCGGTGAGCGTGGCCACGGTGGACTTGCGCCCGCCGCGCGAGGTGCGCTGCTCGATGGCCACGGTGGGCGGAATGCCGAATATGGCGTCGACGTCGGGCCGCGCCGAGGGTTGCACGAACTGGCGCGCGTAGGCGTTGAGCGATTTCAGGTAGCGGCGCTGGCCCTCGGAGAACAGGATGTCGAAGGCGAGCGTTGATTTTCCCGAGCCTGACACGCCGGTGACCACGGTGAAGCGGTTGCGCGGCAAGTCCACGCTGATGTTCTTGAGGTTGTGCTCGCGCGCATGCAGGATGCGGATGGAGTTTGAGTTGCGCGCGGCCACTGGCGCGCCGACCGTGTACGGGGCCGCGGCTTCGCGCACCGCCGGAGCGAGCGCGGCGAAGCCCGCCAGCGCCTGCCGGTACGCCTTGAGCGCGGCGCCGGTGTGCGAACCGTCGTGGGCCATGATGGCGTCCGGCGTGCCCGTGGCCACCACCTCGCCGCCCTGGTCGCCGCCCTCGGGGCCCAGGTCGATCACCCAGTCGGCGGCGGCGATGACGTCGAGGTTGTGCTCGATGACCACCAGCGAATGCCCGGCGGCAATGAGGCGCCGGAAGGCGGTCAGCAACTTGGCGATGTCGTCGAAATGCAGCCCGGTGGTGGGTTCGTCGAACAGGAACAGCTTGCCGCGGGTGGGAACCTCCGCCGCGGCCTGTTTCTTCTGCGCCTCCGCGGCCAGATGACCGGCCAGCTTGAGGCGCTGGGCCTCGCCGCCGGACAGCGTGGGCACGGGCTGTCCCAGCTTAAGGTAATCGAGCCCCACCTCGGCCAGGGGCTTGAGCACCACGCCCACTTCGGGATGCGCGGCGAAAAAGGCCACGGCCTCGGACACCGTCATGTCCAGCACGTCGGCAATGGACTTGCCGGAGAGCATTACATCCAGCACTTCGCCGCGGAAGCGCCGGCCGTCGCAGTCGGGGCAGCGCAGGTACACGTCGGACAGGAACTGCATTTCCACGTGCTCGAAGCCGGTGCCGCCGCAAGTGGGGCAGCGGCCGTTGCCCGAGTTGAAGCTGAAGGTGCCGGCGGTGTAGCCGCGTTCCTTCGCCAAGGGCGCGCGCGCGTACAGGTTGCGGATGGCATCCCAGGCGCCCACGTAGCTGGCGGGGTTGGAGCGCGCGGTGCGGCCGATGGGCGTCTGGTCAACCATCACCACGTCGGCGAGGAGGTCCTGGCCGAGCA
>DATNCF010000293.1:0-11235 GCA_035571675.1 Burkholderiales bacterium
AGCCCGGCAGGAAGTAAGCGGACTCGGAAACGAAGCGGAAATCGCAGGAAGCGGCCAACCCCACGCCGGCGCCCACCGCGGCGCCGCGCATCAGGGCGATGGTGGGCTTGCCCATGGTGTGCAGCAGCAGCGGCCCCTCGAAGCCGTGGAAGAAGCGGCGCGATTTGTACTCGATCTCGTTCCATAGCGGCTCTTTGGAGTGCCGCACCGCGACGGAATTGCCCTCGTCGATGGCCCCGAAGCCCTTGAAGTTTCCGCCGGAGCAGAAGCTGTTGCCCGCCCCGGTCACGATCACCACGCGGACCTTTGAATCGAACTCGGCGTCGGCAATGGCCTCCTTGAGCAGCCGCGCCGCCTGCTCGGTGACCGAGTTCTTGGATTCCGGCCGGTTGAGGGTGATGGTGAGAATGCCGGCCGCCTCGTCAAGACGGGTGAGAACCTGCTCTGTCATGTGCCTCTCCTCCAATGGGAAATCCAACTCATCAAGGTTCGTGTTCTATTTTACGAACGAAAATTCAACGGCATTGACCATGAATGTAATGTAGCGCATTAATCGGCGTTAAGTAAATCACTCATTGCAATTTCTTGTTACTTCAACTATTTTCATGCAAGGCGTCACCGTAAAAATGGCTCGTTCTAATATATGAACAAACTAGACTTGCATCACCGGGCATTGTATTCATAATGCGGCTTGCCGTGACCATGCAAACACGGGCTGCGGCGCCAATTCACAGGAGGAGTCGTCATGAAGAGCTGGAATATCGGAAGGGCCGCGGCGTTGGTCGCGGCAGGCACGCTGGCCGCATGCGGCGCATTCGCGCAGAACCTGCCGGCCCGCATCAAGATAGGTTCATCGCAGCCCCTCAGCGGCCCCACGGCGCTGAACGGCCAAACCGCGCGCATGGTCCAGGAAATGACCATCAAGGAAATCAACGCAGCGGGCGGCATGGGCGGCCGGCCCGTGGATCTGGTGTTCGGCGATGACCAGGGTGATCCCACCCATGCCGTGACTGAAGTGCGACGGCTGGTGGACCAGGAAAAAATCAACGTGATCATCGGTCCCGGAGTCGCCAACGTGGCCCTGGCTTCGGCGCCCATTGTCACCCCGGCCAAGATACTGTCCTTCCCCTTCACCGGCGCCAAGTCCATCACCGTGCAGAACTTTCCCTACGGCTTCGCCACCTTCTATCCCTCGGACGCCTTCGCCGAGGCCATGGTGAATTACGCCATCGACAAGCTCGGCGCGAAGAACATTGCCATCATGGCCGACACCGGGGCGCAGGGACGGGCGGCCGCGGACACGGCCAAGGACTACATTCCCAAGCGCGGCGGCCGGGTGACCGGCATCGAATACGCCGACTTCGACGCGCAGGACTACACGCCGCAGGTGCTGAACCTGAAGCGCGGCAACCCCGACGTGGTACTGCAGGTCACCTCGGTTCAGATCGGGGCCGGGCGCTTCTACCTGGCCACCGAGGAGCAGAACTGGCCGGTGCGCATTGTCAGCCAGGTGTCGTCGCTCTTCCCCGAGGAGATCAAGAAAATCGCGGGCGCCAACGCCTACGGCGCGCGCCGCCTGCATGGACTGACGGTGAAGGCCGTGACGATGTGCCCGGGCGAGGACCCCTCCAGACTGCCCTTCGTGCAGTTCCGCGACAAACTCAAGGCCTTCACGCCCGACTGGCAGAAAATCCCGCTCGCCATCGCGCCCTATTACTACGACGAGATGTACATCACCAAGGCGGCAGTCGATGCCACGCGCTCGGTGGACGGCCCGACGCTCGCCTCCTGGATCGAGAAGAACGGCGGCAGCGTCAAGGGTCTCATCCTTGGTCCGCCCACGGCCAGCGCCACCGACCACTTCCTGTACCACTCGGAGGTGTTTGCCTTCACGGTGCGGCCCGACCAGGTGAACGCCCAGGGCGTGGCGGTGCGCGAAGGCTGCTGATCCCGCGGCAGGAAGACATCCACCGACGACGGGCCGAAAGGCCCGTTGTCTTTTACACCTGCCCGCGCATGCAGGGATTGGGCGCCGGCGGCTCAATGCGTGCGGTCGTCCGCCGCAAACGCAGTTCGCCGTAAACCGCAATTCGCCGTGAACACCGGTGTCTTGGTATAGTCGCCTCACTTTGCCACCGGGACCCCAAAGCGCCATGCGCAGGCCGCAAAAAAGCACCGATACACGCCAGCAGATCCTGGACGCGGCGGCGCGCCTGTACACGCGGGACGGCATCGCCGCAACCTCCATGCGCCAGATCGCCAAGGGCGCCGGCATACAGGCGGGCAGCGTGTACAACTACTTCCAGTCCAAGGATCAGATCACCTCGGAAATCTTTCACCTGGGCATTGCGCGCGTCGCCGAGGAGGTGAAGCAGGCCATCGAGCAGGCCGGCAAGTCGGCCGGCTTTCGCGCATTGCTGCGCGCCGCCATCCTCGCCCACCTCAAGGGCTTTTACCTGTACGGCGAGTACACCGCCACGCACATGCGCAACTTCAAGCAGGCGCCGCCGCGCATCCGCGCCAGCACCATCAAGATCCGCGACGCCTACGAGAAGCTGTGGGCGGGGGTGCTGAAGAAGGGCGTGGCCGAGGGCCACATCGCCGCCGACGTGGACCTCAAGCTCGCGCGCCTGCTGCTGCTCGGCTCCATGAACTGGACGCTGGAGTGGTTCCACCCCTCGGGCCGCTATTCGCTGGAGAACTTGTGCGTGATGATCGAGCGCCTGTTCCTCGACGGCTGCGGCAAGGCCGGCAAGCCGCGCACCCCGAAGGCCTAGCCGGTTCTCAAGCCTGGGGACCCTTTATTTCTTCGGGGGCGTCGCTGGTGAACCTCACCAGCGTGCGCCCCATTTCCACCGCATCGCCCCGGCGGCACAGCACTTCGGCCACCGTGCCCGCCTCGGGCGCGGTGAGGTTGTGCATCATTTTCATGGCCTCGATGACCACCACGCGCTGGCCGGTTTCCACGCGGTCACCGGGATTCACCAGCACGTCCACCACCAAGCCGGGCACGGGCGCCGTTACATCGCGCGCCCCGCCCTTGCCGCCGGCCGAGGCCTCGGGCAGTTCCAGGGGATCGAACGGCTTCAGCAGCCGGCGCGCGGTGCCGAGGCGTACGGCCAGCGCGCCGCCGTCGTCTCGCACCTGGGCGGTGAAGGCGCGCTCGCCAAGGCGAATCACCAGGCCTTCGGCACTGCGCCGCGCAAGCACGTCCAGGCGGGCGCCGCCCTCCTCGACGACAAACCTTCCCCTGCTGCCGCGCACGGTGACGGCCAGGCGCTTTCCTCTACCATCCTCGAAATGCAGGCCCCAGGCGGCCGGATAACCGGCCCGATCGAGCAGCCTCCAGCCGCCCAGGCTGGCCCAGGGATCGTCGCCGCCCGCGGCCGCGCGGGCCTCCTCGCGTCCCAGCACCACGTGCAATACCGCGGCCACGAGCGTGCGCGAAGCGTCCTCGGCGGACAACTCGGCCGCCCACGGCTTGAACCCGTCCAGAAACGAGGTGGTGGCCGTGCTGGTTGCGAAAGCCTCGGTGCGCAGCACGTCCTGCAGGTAGGCCGCATTGGTGGGCAGGCCCTGGACGCGCAGGCTGTCCAGCGCCTCGATCAGCGCCTGCCGCGACACCTCGCGCGCGGGCGCCCAGGCGATGACCTTGGCCAGCATGGAATCGTAGTAGGGCGTCACCGCGCTGCCCGCGGCAATGCCGGTGTCGAAGCGGATGATGGCCTCGGGCTCGCAACTGCGCGGCGGCGTCACACCAGCGATGTCGCCGATGGCCGGCGCGAAATCGTGCTCGGGTTGCTCGGCATTGAGCCGCGCCTCGATGGCGTGGCCGTTGACGCGCACGTCGGCCTGCGCGAAGGGAATGGGCCGCCCCTCGGCCACGCCGATCTGCAGTTCAACCAGGTCGAGGCCGGTGACCATTTCCGTCACCGGGTGCTCCACCTGGATGCGGGTGTTCATTTCCAGCAGGAAGAACTCATGGGTGGCCGAGTCATAAAGGAACTCCACCGTCCCCAGCGACGTATAGCCGATGGCCCGGGCAAGGCCCAGGGCGTAGTCCCGCATCTGGCCGCGCGCGCCCTCCGCGATGAGCGGCGCGGGCGCTTCCTCGATGATTTTCTGATGGCGGCGCTGCAGGGTGCATTCGCGGTCGGCGAGGTGCAGCACGTTGCCCTGGGTGTCGCCCAGCACCTGTACTTCGATGTGGCGGCCGGCGGGAACAAAGCGTTCCAACAGAACGCGCGCGTCGCCGAAGGCGGCCGTGGCCTCGCGGCGCACCACGTCCAGGGCCTCGGCAAAGTCCTTCTGCTCGCGCACCACGCGAATGCCCTTCCCGCCCCCGCCCATGCTGGCCTTGATGATGAGCGGAAAGCCGAGGCGTAGCGCCGCCGCGGCCAGCGCCGCGTCGTCCTGGCCGTCGTCGTCGTAGCCCGGCACGCAGGGAATCCCCTCGCGCGCGGCAATGCGCCGCGACTGCAGCTTGGAGCCCATGGCCTCGATGGCTTCGGGGCTAGGGCCGATGAACGCGACGCCGGCCTGGGCGCAGGCGCGCGCCAGGCCCGGGTTCTCGGACAGGAAGCCGTAGCCGGGGTGGATGGCATCGGCGCCGGCATCCAGCGCCGCCTTGACCAGCTTGTCCGGCACCAGGTAACTGCGCACCGCCTCCGCGGGGCCGATGGCCACGGCCTCGTCGCAACTGCGCACATGCAGCGCGCCGGCGTCGGCCTCCGAATACACCGCCACGGTGGCGATGCCCAGGCGCCGGCAGGTGGCCGCGATGCGGCAGGCGATCTCGCCGCGGTTGGCGATGAGGATCTTGCGTATTTTTCGCGCCTTGGCGGAAACCATCCGGCTACATCCGGAACACGCGGAAGCGCGGCGGCTCGGGCGGCACGCGGTCGGCCAGCGAAAGGCACAGCCCCAGCACGTCGCGTGTCTGCGAAGGCTCGATGATGCCGTCGTCCCACAGCCGCGACGTGGCATAGTAGGGATCGCTCTGGCGCTCGTACTGCTCGCGCGTCTCGCGTCCCAGCTCGGCCAGCTCTTCCTTGGTCACGTGCTTGCCCTTGAGGCCGCCCAGCTTCACGTCCACCATCACGGTCTCGGCCGTTTCTGCGCTCATGGTGGCGATGCGCGAGTTGGGCCAGGAGAAGAGGAACCTTGGCGCGAAGCCCCTGCCGCACATGCCGTAGTTGCCGGCGCCGAACGAGGCGCCAATGAGCACGGTGTACTTGGGCACGGTGGAACAGGCCACCGCCGTGACCATCTTGGCGCCGTCCTTGGCGATGCCGCCCGCCTCGGCCTGGGTGCCCACCATGTAACCCGTGGTGTTCTGCAGGAACACGAGCGGCGTGCCGCGCTGGTTGCACATCTCGATGAAATGCGTGGCCTTGAGCGCCGACTCGGAAAACAAGATGCCGTTGTTGGCGATGATGCCCACGGGGTAGCCATGGATGCGGGCGAAGCCGGTGACGATGGTGGCGCCGTAGGAAGGCTTGAATTCCTGGAACTCGCTCGCGTCGACAAGCCGCGCGATGACTTCCCTCACCTCGTAGCCGATGCGGAAGTCGGCAGGCACCACGCCGGTGAGTTCGGCAGTGTCGTACAGCGGCGCGCGCACCGGCTTACGCTCGAAAGTGTGGGCGCGCTGCCAGTGCATGTGCCCGAACATGCCGCGCACCATGCGATAGGCATGCTCTTCATCCTCGGCCAAGAGGTCGGTCACGCCCGAGGTATAGGTGTGCACTTCGGCGCCGCCCAGGGTTTCGGGATCAACGATTTCCTTCAGTGCCGCTTTGACGATGGGCGGTCCGCCCAGAAAGATGCGGCCGATGCCGCGCACGATGACCACCTCGTCGGAGAGCGCCGGCACGTAGGCGCCGCCCGCCGTGCAGCCGCCCAGCACCACCGAGATCTGCGGCAGGCCGGCCGCCGACATGCGCGCCTGGTTGTAGAAGGTGTTGCCGAAGTGATCCTTGCCCGGGAACACCTCGTCCTGGGTGGGCAGGAAGGCGCCGCCCGAATCCACCAGGTACAGGCAGGGCAGGCGGTTTTCCGCGGCGATGGTCTGCGCGCGCACGTGTTTCTGCACCGATTCCGGAAACAGCGTGCCGCCCTTCACCGTGGCGTCGTTGGCGATGATCATCACCGGGATGCCGTGGATCTGGCCGATGCCGGTGACCATGGCCGCGCCGGGCGCCTGGTCGCCGTACTGGCCGAAAGTGGCCAGGGTGGACAGTTCCAGGAAGGGCGAACCGGGGTCGAGCACGCGGTCGATGCGGTCGCGCACCATGATCTTGCCGCGCTCCAGGTGGCGGCGGATTTCGCGCTCGCGGTCCCCCTCTACCACCCAGGCCTGGCGCTGGCGCAGCGTGGCCGCCAAGGCCTCGTGGTCGGCCTGGTTGCGGGCAAAGGCCGGGCTGTGCCGGTCGATCCGGGTTTTGAGCTGGGACAAGGTCAAACCGCCGATCCTTGGCTATGATGGAGGAGTTCGGTGTCCGCGCGGAAGGCGGCGACCGACCGCGGCCAAGCTTCGCTGTTTGCAGCGTCTGTGTCAAGCCGCCGGGGCCGATGGCGCCGGCGGCCGGCATAATGCGTCCTAACGTTTGTTAGGTAAAATCATGACCATGAATTCCACTGCCACCCCGCCTTCCCCCGCCGGCGCATCGGCGAGCGGCCATCCCCTGTTCAGCGATGAGCAGAACATGCTGCGCGAGCAACTCCGCCGCTTCGTAGACGAGGAAATCAAGCCCCACGGCGACGCCTGGGAGCGCCAGGGCTTCGTGCCACGCGAGTTGTTGCGGCGCATGGGCCAACTAGGCTTTTTCGGCATCCGCTACCCCGAGGCCTACGGCGGCGCCGGCATGAACACCCTGGGCACGGTGGTGCTGGGCGAGGAACTGGGCAAATCGACCTACGGCGGCGTGGCCGTCACGGCGCTGGTGCACACCGACATGGCCTCGCCCCACATTTTCAATGCCGGCAGCGAAGCGCAGAAGCAGAAATGGCTGCCGCGCACTATCGCCGGCGAGACCATCACCGCCGTGGCCGTGACCGAACCCGACGCCGGTTCGGACGTGCGCGGCATTCGCACCACGGCCAAGCGGGCCGACGGCGGCTGGGTGATCAACGGCTCCAAGCTCTACATCACCAACGGCGTGCACGCCGACCTGTACTGCGTGGCGGCGAAGACCGGCAACTCCGCCGACCCGTCGAAGGCGGTCACCATGTTCCTGGTGGAAAAAGGCACACCCGGGTTCCGCGTGGCGCGCCAGCTCGACAAGCACGGCTGGCGCTCGTCCGACACGGCCGAGCTGGTGTTCGAGAACTGCCGCGTGCCCGACGACGCGGTGCTGGGCGAGGAAGGCCGCGGATTCTACGCCATCATGAAGAACTTCCAGAACGAGCGGCTGGTTTTGGGGGCCCAGTCCATGGGCGAAGCGCAGGCCGCATTGGACATGACTGTTGAGTACGTCAAGACCCGCAAGGCGTTCGGAGCGCCGCTATTCGAAAAACAGGCGATCCGTCAGCGCCTCAGCATGCTCTCGGCCAAGGTGGAAGCGGGACGGCAACTGCTCTATATGACGGCGTGGCGCGATGCGCAGGGCGAGAGCGTCATCAAGGAAGTATCCATGGTGAAGGCATACTGCGGGGAACTGGTCAATGAGGTGATGTACGACTGCCTGCAGTTCCATGGGGGGTTCGGGTACATGCGCGAGGCGGCCATTGAGCGCATGACACGGGACGCGCGGATACAATCCATCGGCGGCGGGGCTACCGAGGTGATGCTGGAAGAAATTGCGAAGCGGTTATAGCGCAGAGATCACATAACAGCAGGACTTACGGTTTGCCGATAAGCGCAATGATCTTCGCCCGCACTTCGGCCATTTCAGCGGGCTTCACTTTCCCTTTGTGGCTCGCCTTGCGCACCACCCAATCCAGGCTCTTGACCTGATCCGCCAGCGCGGCGCTTGGGCGATTGCCTGAAATCAGCACCTCAAAGGGATAGCCCTTGACCTGAGTCGTCATCGGGCAGCACAGCATCAAACCGGTTTTCCCGTTGTAGGCTGACGGACTGAGCACCAGCGCCGGCCTGTGCCCTGCCTCCTCGTGGCCGGCTTGCGGGTCGAAGTGCAGCCAAACAATATCGCCCGCTTCCGGCACATAGCGGCGGACCACTACAGCGCTTCCCTGCCTACAGCGGGACCAAAACTCGCTTCTTCATGCAGGTTTTCCGGCGTAATGCCGGCCAACAATTCGGCAAGGTCGTACTCATTTGTGCGTACAGGCTCGATGACGATGCGCCCGCCCTCTTCACGCACATCCACCATTTCGTCCAACTTCAAGCTAGCGGCTTCCATGACGGCAGCAGGGATGCGCACCGACGCGCTGTTGCCCCATTTCTTGACGGTTACACGCATCGGAACCTCGCCCGTATCGACAATGTCGACACAATAGAGCATGCACAAGAACGTTGCAACATTGTTGATACGAAAAGTAACCCCAGGCCGGATGACTAGATTGAGGCTTAATCCGGGCCTGCGTTGAAATACCGCCCCCGCCCAAAGAACCTGTCAATACTGTCCGCATCGGCCACCTTTTGATGATCGCGTCCCTCCAAAAACATTTCCTTGTTCAGCGCCTGCACCTTCTGCACGCCGGGCCGCTCTTCCACCCGCTTCAGCCACGCGATGACATGCGGATATTCCTCGATCGGGACGAACAGCGCCCGGAAATAATTGGCCGCCCAGGGATAGATGGCCATGTCGGCGATGCTGTACTCCGCTCCCGCGACGTAAGTGTTCTTTGCCAGTTGCCCATCCAGCACCGCATACAGGCGCCGCACCTCGGTGAGGTAGCGCTTGCGGCCGTAGTCGTTGCCGGGCGGGGCGGCATGGCGAAAGTGCATGGCCTGCCCGAACATGGGCCCCACCGAGGCCATCTGGAACATCAGCCATTGGAAGACCTTGGAGCGCGCCGCGGGCTCGGCCGGCAGGAACCGGCCGGTTTTCTCGGCGAGGTAGATCAGGATGGCCCCGGACTCGAAAACCGTGTGCCGCTGCCCGCCCGGGCCGTCGTGATCGACGAGCACCGGGATTTTCGAGTTGGGATTGAGCGCGACGAATTCCGGGGCAAACTGCTCCTGCGCCATGACGTTGACACGGACCAGCTCGAACGGCAGGTCGGTCTCACCCAGCATGATGAGCACCTTGAACACATTGGGCGTGCCGCCCGCGTAAAGCGTGATCATTCCAACTCCATAGACCTTGTGAATTGAGCCAGCGAAAGCATGTGAATACGCAACGATGCTTTCCGCCCGCGGAAAGAGATTCGGCGAGCCGCCCGCGAGGCTATTGTCCCATGACGGAACCTTACTCCCGCTTCCTTCCCATCATGTGCGATAAGACGTGCCCCGCTCCCGCTCGAGCTTCGCGATCAGCGACGGCCACTCGCGCCCCGTCTGCATGATCTGCCCGCTGGCCAGCATCTTCTTCGCCAGCTCGATGGAGCGCTTGATAATGGCCTTGGAGGGAATATTCAAGTGCGCCCCGCCCGCCGCGCAGGCCAGCGTGTCGACCTGGTACTGGCAGGCCATTTCGAAGCGGTACATGTGCGCGAAGGCTTCGGCGATGCTGCGGCCCACGCTCAGCGCGCCGTGGTTGCGCAGCACCATGACGCGGCCGTCGCCCAGGTGCTGCAGCAGGCGCTCGCGCTCGCCCAGTTCCAGCGACGGGCCCTCGTAGTCGTGGTAGCGGAGCACCGCCATGACGGTGAGCGCCTTCTGGTTGAGCGGCAGCAGGCCTTCCTTGAGCGCGCCCACGGCGTTGTTGGCGCGGGTGTGGGTGTGCATCACGCAGGTCATGTTGCGCTGCGCCATGTGGATGGCGCTGTGGATGACGAAGCCGGCGCGGTTGAGCCGGTCGTCCTCCCCCTCGATCACCCGGCCCTCGACGTCCACCTTGAGCAGGCAGGAGGCGGTGATCTGGTCGTACAGCACGCCGTAGGGGTTGAGCAAGAAGTGGTCTTCGGCGCCTGGGGCGCGCACGGAGATGTGGTTGTTGGCCAGATCGGTGAAACCGTACAGGTCCATCAGTTGATAGCAGGCCGCCAGATCACAGCGCAAGCGCCATTCGCTGTCCGACATACCCTTGTGGGCGGGAGCTTTCTTGCGCAGGGTGGTGACAGCCATGACGCCCTCCTATCTTGTCAATCCATGATACCCGTGGAAACCGTGGCTGGAGGGACAACCAATCTCGCCGCGGCAGCGGCGAGCCTCATCAAAATGTAATCAAAATTGCTGGGCGTAGAACTTGCCGCCCTTGGCGGCCAGCTCGCGCATCCTCGCCGTCGGCGTGAACAGCGAGCCCAGCGCGGCGTGTTTGTCGCAGGCCGCCACCACCTTGGCGAGGCCCAGGAAATCGGCGTACTTCAACGCGCCGCCCACATGCTGGGGCAGGCCCAGGCCCATGATGAGCGCCATGTCGATTTCGCCCGGTGTCTCGCCCACCCCCTCGTCCAGGCAGTGCGCCGCCTCGATGATCATGGGCAGCATGCAGCGCTCCACGATGTCCTGGTCGGACAGCGTGGTCTTGCCCTTGCGCACGGAGGCGATGAGCGTCTCGGTGTCCGCCGTCACGCTGCGCTTGGGCCGTCCCTTGGGGTCGACTTCGTACTTGTAGAAACCGAGGCCGGTCTTCTGGCCGAAGCGCTTGTTCTCCACCATCACGTCAAGCGCGGTCTTGAAGCCGATTGACATGCGCCCACTGTAGCCGCGGGAAATGACGTCGAAGACGTGCTTGCCCGTGTCCATGCCCACCACGTCGTTCAGGTAGGCCGGGCCCATGGGCCAGCCGAAGGCCTCCATGACGCGGTCGATGTGCTGATAGTCGCCGCCGTCGCGAAGCATCTGCATGAAGCCGATCATGTACGGCGTGAGGATGCGGTTGACGAGGAAGCCCGGCACGTCCTTCACCACGATGGGCGTCTTGCCCATGGCGGTGGCCATGCCCACGCCGGTGGCCACCGCCTCGGGCGAGGATTCCTTGCCGCGCACCACTTCGACCAGCGGCATGCGGTGCACGGGGTTGAAGAAGTGCAGGCCGATCATGTTGCGCGGGCGCTTGAGCACCGACGCCATGGCGTCGATGGACAGCGACGAGGTGTTGGAAGCCAGCACCGCGTCCTCCCGCACCTTGTTTTCCAGCTCGGCCAGCACCTTTTTCTTCACGTCGA
>DATNCF010000294.1:0-2927 GCA_035571675.1 Burkholderiales bacterium
GCAAGCTTCTGGCCGGCAGCCGTGGCCGCCTCGGCAATGTCCGTGGTGCCGATGGAGCCGAACAGCTTGCCTTCACTGCCCGCCTTGGCGGTGATAGTGAGCTTGAAGCCTTCGAAGCCGGCCTTGCGGGCCTCGGCGCCGGAGAGCTGCTCCTTCGCATGCTTTTCCAGTTCGGCGCGACGGGCTTCGAACTTGGCCACGTTCGCGGGCGTGGCCAGCGTGGCCTTGCCATGGGGCAGCAGGAAATTGCGCGCATACCCGGAGCGTACCGCGACGCGGTCACCGAGGTTGCCAAGGTTAGCGACCTTTTCTAGAAGAATGACGTCCATTGCCTAAACCTCAGTGCTGGTCGGTGTACGGCAGCAGCGCCAGGAAGCGCGCGCGCTTGATGGCCACCGACAGCTGACGCTGGAAGAAGCTCTTGGTGCCGGTGATGCGGCTCGGGACGATCTTGCCCGTCTCCGAGACGTAGCCCTTGAGCGTGCCCAGATCCTTGTAGTCGATGCTCTTCACGCCATCGGCGGTGAAGCGGCAGTATTTCTTGCGACGGATAAAGCGTGACATCGTTTACTCCCGGAAACCTTCGCCATCGTCATCGCGGTCGCGACGACGTTCGCTGTCCTCTTCCTCGCCCCGCGCCATCGGCGAAGGCTCGGTGACGGCCTCATCCATGGCGATGACCAGGTGCCGCAGCACCGCATCGCTGAAGCGGAATGAGCCATTGAGCTCGGCCAGGGTCTTCTGGTCGATTTCGATGTTCATCAGTATGTAGTGCGCCTTGTGGACCTTGGCGATGGGGAACGCCAGCTGGCGACGGCCCCAGTCTTCGACGCGATGCACGCCGCCACCGCTGGCGGTGACCATGCCCTTGTAGCGCTCGAGCATGGCCGGAACCTGCTCGCTCTGGTCCGGGTGAACCAGGACCACGATCTCGTAATGCCTCATGTAGCCTCCTCACGGATAAAAGCCACCCGCTCAAGGCGTTAGCGGTGTGGCAAGAAGGGGCGCGAAGTCTACTTAAAGGCCCGGGACAGGGCAAGGACGCCAGCGGATGCGCGGGAAGGCGCCCACCCGCTCCGCGACCCCCTGCAGGCGGGGTCGCGGGTCAGATTCCCGCGATGCTGCGCTTGCGGGTCGCCCGACGGTGCTTCACTTCCTGGGCGTACAGGGGCGTGAACAGGTAGCGGTTGGCGTCAATGCCAGCCTGGACGCTGTCCGGCGTGGGCACGAAGGACACCATGGAATCGAGCATGGCGTACGCGCGTGCCTCCACACCCTGCCGGTACTCCGGCGCCGGGAAGATGAACAGGTCGTTGTTGAGGATGCCATCCACCACCAGCCGCCCCACCACAATGGGATCCTGCGGCCGCGACCAGAAGCCGCCCGGATCCGCGCGCAGCGCTGCCTGCATACGGGGCGCATAGGGCTGGGCATTTTTCAGTGCATCCGGGCGATGCGATTCGCTCTGCGCGATATTGGTCTGCGTGATGCCGGGAATCAGTGCCGAGGTGCCGATATTGGTCTCGCGCAGATCGGCGCGAAGCTGCTCCATCAAGCCGGTGGCTGCGAACTTGGTGACGGCGTAGATGCCGTTGGGCAGGCCTACCAGCACGCCGCTGGTGGAAGTGGTGGTGACGATGTGGCAGCCGTCCGCCGGGCGAGCTCTCATCCTCGGAGCAAAGGTTTTCACTCCGTAGACAGGTCCCCACAGGTTCACTCCCATCAGCCAGTCCCAGTCGTTGTAGGTGCCATTGAGCACACCCGACTGCACGCCCACGCCGGCGTTGTTGACCAGAATGCTCACCGGGCCGAACTTTTTCTCGATTTCGTCGGCCTTGGCCTCCCAGCCATCACGCTCCATCACGTTGTGGATGACGGTGGCCACGCGCGCATCGTTGGGCGGAAACATCTTCAACGCGTCGGCAAACTGCCTGTCATCGAGATTGCCGAGAATGACTTTGGCACCACGCTCGTGCAGCGCTCGTGCGATGCCGAGACCGATGCCGCTGGAACCGCCGGTAATGTAGGCGACCTTGTCCTTCACGTCTTTTATGGGCGGCGCCTGCGCGTCTCCCATGTCGGGAATGACCGGCTCCGCTGCGGCGGCGGACTTGGCGGGCTGTGCCGCTCGCGCATCAGACCCCAGCACCGCAGCCGCTCCGACGGCCGCGGCGCCGCCCAGCATCTGGCGGCGATTAACATTCTGTTCGTCCATCTTCGCCTCAGTTGTTCCAGGCCACGGGCATGCCGTAGGGCTGTTCCACCGACACTGCTTCTACCGACTGAATGCGGCCACCGACGATCTTGTAGATCTCGAACAGTTCGCGCGCCATGGCGTGGAAGCGTTCGCTCTCCACCTTGCGGCCATCGGTCAGCGTGTACTGACGCTGTGCCAGACCGAAGTCCGCCACCGAGGCCATCATCACCAGGCCGCGCTCTTCATCGACGCCGAGTATGCGACGGCCGCGCAGACGATCCACCGGGCGGTACAAGCCGAGCTTCAGCTGTGCCTCACAACCCTGAGCGTACTGGCCCGGCGACTTCACGAGCCCAATCGAACCCACCTCGCCCTGCGACACCACCACACCGTTTTCGGTACGTACGCAACCTGCATCAAAGCGCGCATGCACAGTGCCATCGTTGCGTTGCACGCTGTCTGCATAGCCCTGCGCCGCGGCGATGAGATCCTTGCGCGAGCTGCGCTGCGCGGCGGGAACCACCGCTTCGAGGCGCGCATTGAGCGTGAACTTCCTGGGATCGGCCCAGGGACCGGGGTTGCGCTCGCGCGCCACGATGACCTCGGCGCCGCTGACCTTTGTGCCCTTTACCTTGACCCGCACACCCGCGTAGGCCGGCGCGTCATGATCGTAGATGAGGCCATACCAGCTGTAGGTTCCAGCCACCGGATCGGCAATACGCAGGCCGAA
>DATNCF010000295.1:0-5951 GCA_035571675.1 Burkholderiales bacterium
TCCTTGCCGCGCACGTGCAGCGTCACCTCGGCCTTCTGCTTGAGCTTCTCCACGGTGAGGATGACGTGCGCGTCGATGACGTGGTCGAAATGGCGCGTCACACGCTCGAGCTTGTTCTGCACATAGCTCTTCAGGGCCGGAGTCACTTCGAGATGGTGGCCGCTCACAGACAGGTTCATTCGCGATCTCCACGGTTCATGGCTACAGGGCCTTTCTCTGGTTGACTGGAGGGATCTGCAGGGCTTCACGGTACTTGGCGATGGTGCGCCGCGCCACCACGATGCCCTGGTCGGAGAGCACTTCCGAAATGCGGCTGTCGGAAAGCGGGTGCTTTCCGTCCTCGGCGGCCACGAGCTGCTTGATGAGCGCGCGGATGGCGGTGGCGGAGCACGCCCCGCCGGTGTCCGTGGCCACGTGGCTGCCGAAGAAATACTTGAGCTCGAATATGCCGCGCGGCGTGAGCATGAACTTCTGCGTGGTGACGCGCGAGATGGTGGACTCGTGCAGCCCCAGCGTCTCGGCGATCTCGCGCAGCACCAGCGGCCGCATGGCCACCTCGCCGTGCTCGAAGAAGTGCCGCTGCCGGTCGACGATGGCCTGCGACACCTTGAGAATGGTCTCGAAGCGCTGCTGCACGTTCTTGATCAGCCAGCGCGCCTCCTGCAACTGCTGCGAGAGCTGCCCGGAGGCCGCGCCGCGGTTGCCCTGCAGTATGGCGGCGTACATGCGGTTCACGTGCAGCTTGGGCATGGCGTCGGGATTGAGGCTGGCCACCCACAGGTTCTTGGTCTTTTTCACCACCACGTCCGGCACCACGTAGCGCGTCTCGGTGTGCGAGAAGGCCGCCCCGGGGCGGGGGTTCATGCGCTGGATGAGCTGCTGCGCGCCGCGCAACTGGTCGTCGCTGGCGCCCACCAGGCGCTTGAGCTTGGCGAAATCGCGCGCCGCGAGCAGCGGCAGGTGCTCGCGGGCGATGCGCAGCGCCGTGGCGCGGTGCGGGGTGGCGGGGTCCAGCGCCTCGAGCTGCAGCGCCAGGCACTCGGCGGGGTTGCGCGCCGCGACCCCGATCGGGTCGAGGTTCTGGACGTGGCACAGCGCGATGGAGAGCTCCTCCGGCTCGACTTCCAGTTCGGCCGGCACCATGTCCGCCAGTTCCTCGAGGGACTGGGTTAGGTAGCCGTCGTCGTCGAGCGACTCGACCACCATGGCGGCGATGGCGCGGTCGCGCTGGTCCAGCTTCAGCAGGACGAGCTGCGACAGCAGGTGCTCACGCAGGCTGGGTGAATCGGCCGCCGTCTGCGGATAGTCGTCGCCGTCGTCGTCGCCGCGCTCGCCGCCCGAGTAGTTGCCGGAGGAGGACAGCCACTCGGTGTCGGAACCCGCCGCCGGTCCGTCATCCGCGCGCTCGGAGCCGAATTCCGGGGCGGCGGCCTCGCCCCCTTCACCCGACTCGCGCGGGCTTGCGCCATTGACCGGCAGCGCAGGCGCCGGCTCATTGGCGTCTTCGCGCTCCAGCATGGGGTTTTCGGCCAGGAAGCGCTCCAGCTCCTGGTTCAGTTCGGTGGTGGAGAGCTGCAACAGCCGGATCGACTGCTGCAGTTGCGGCGTCAGCGTCAGGTGCTGCGAAAGCCGGAGTTGCAGCGCCTGCTTCATCCGTTGGCCCCGCGATTTGTCCCGCTGATCGCGCGGCGCAGGCCGTTCGCCCGCATTCCGGCCGGAGGCCGGGCGCTGCGCGAGGGGCGGGTGTGGGACAACGGCATATGATTGGGGCTCAGGGAGGGCGCAGTGGCCGGCGCATTGGCCGAAAGAGCGTCGAGGGCGACAAAAGCACTATAGAACATCATAGGGGGCACTAAAGGCGGAAATTCTCACCCAGATACACCCGGCGTACGCTTTCATTATAGACAATCTCATCGGGCTTGCCAGACGCCAAAACAGCCCCCTCGTTGATGATGTAGGCGCGGTCGCAAATGCCCAGGGTTTCCCGCACGTTGTGGTCGGTGACCAGCACGCCGATGGAGCGTTCCTTCAGGAACCGTATGATTTTCTGGATGTCCAAGACCGCGATGGGGTCCACCCCGGCGAACGGCTCGTCCAGCAGCACAAAAGACGGCTTGGTCGCCAGCGCCCGGGCGATTTCCACCCGGCGCCGTTCCCCGCCCGACAGCGACAGCGCGGGGGCATTGCGCAAATGGGCGATATGCAGGTCCTGCAGCAACTGCTCCAGCGCCTGGCCGATGTCCGTTCCGTTCAGCCCCTGCAGTTCCAGCACCGCCCGAACGTTCTCTTCTACGGTCAGTTTGCGGAAAACTGAAGCCTCCTGGGGCAGGTAGGCGAGGCCCATGCGCGCGCGCTTGTGCATGGGCATGCGCGTGATGTCGTGGCCGTCGAGCTGGATGCGCCCGGCATCGGCGCCGATCAGGCCCACGATCATGTAAAAGCAGGTGGTCTTGCCCGCGCCATTGGGCCCCAGCAGCCCCACCACCTCGCCGCTGGCCACCTCCAGCGACACGTCCTTGACCACCTGGCGCGACTTGAACCGCCTCTTCAGGCTGTTGACCGAGAGCTGCGTCATGCGTCGATTACTGGCCCCGCCCGGCTTCGGCAGCGGGCTTCACGCCCGGGCAGGGCGAGGCGGGGTCGGCCGAGGGCGTCTTGGGCATGAGCACCGCGCTCACGCGCCCCGCAGGCTTGGGCGCCTGCGTTCCCTGCGCATTCGACGTATTGGACGCGTTGGCCCCCGCGGAATTCACGGTGAAGAACTCCGAGCGAGAGTCGTAGGAGATGTAGCCGCCGCGCACGTCGTCGCCGCAATCGCGGCGCAGACGGGCGCGGTTGAAGAACTCCACCTTGTCGGCCCGGCCGTTGTATTCGATGCGCTCGGCCTCGGCTTCGATGTACTCGTTCACGCCCTCGCGCTTCTGGCGGAACGTGGCGGGCGAGCCGATGGCCGTGCCCGACTGGAAGCCCTGCGCGTCCTGGACGACGATGATGCGTTCGGCGCGGATGGTCATGGTGCCCTGGGTGAGCACCACCTTGCCGTCGAACACCGCGGTCTTTTTGGCGTCGTTGGCGTTCATGCGGTCCGATTCGATGTTCACGGGCTTGTCCCGGTCTGCCTTCTCGGCGTGCGCCGGAGGCCCGGGCATGCCGAGCAGCGCCGCGGCCAGAACAAAAGCGGCCAACCTGCTCAACGCGGCGAGCCGGGCCGGCTTCGGCCGAAGACTACTTGCGCGGCGCGGCATGATAGCTGCCCTTTACTTGCGAGTGCAGGGAGAACTGCCGGGCGCGGCGGTGGATGTCCATGCCCACGCCGGCGAGGCTCGATTCCCCCTGCTGGATGGTGATGGGGCGGTCGGTGTGGATCAGGTCCTGCTTGTTCAGCACCTGCACGTAGTCGGTCTGCGCGACGAGGTCGGGCTGGCTGGGCGCTTCCTGGCGCACCACCACGTGGCCGTAGAACGCCGCCTCGTCGCCGTCGTGCTGCAGCGTGCCGCGGTCGGCCTTGATGGTCACTCTGGCGTCGGCATCGGTGCGCGACAGGCGCGGGTCGGCCAGTTCGGTGCTGTCGTCGGCGGCGAAATGCAGCATGCGCCGCGCCGAAATGACGTATTGCGGCGTGCCCTCCGCGGTGAGGCTGCGCAGGGTGAAGTTCTCCACGATGGCGTCGGGCTCGCGGCTGCCGTTGCTTCGGACCTTGGCCGAGGGCATTTCCGCGGCCTCACGGAGCCACAGCGTCAGGCCGGCGAGAAACAGCACCACCAGCAACGGCAGCAGGTTGTTGACGCGTATTTTCACTCGGCTTTCCGCAGGTTCACTTCAAAAATTTTCCCACCGCGGCCTCCAGCGCGCCCTGGGCCTGCAGCACGAACTCGCACACCTCGCGCACCGCGCCCTGGCCGCCGGCCAGCCGCGATACATAGTGCACGCGGTCGCGCACGGCCTGCGGCGCCTCGGCCACGCTGGCCGCGAAGCCGCAGGCGGTGAGCACGGACAGGTCCACCAGGTCGTCGCCCATGTAGCCGGCCGCCGCGGCGTCCACCTTGCACGTGGCGAGCAGCTCGCGGAAACCCGAGCGCTTGTCGGCCACGCCCTGGCGCACCTGGCGTATGCCGAGCTCCGCGGCGCGGCGCGCCACGAGATCGGACCGGCGCGAGGTGAGCAGCGCGACTTCCAGCCCGGCGTCGCGCAGCAGTTGCAGGCCGAGGCCATCGCGCACGTGGAAGGCCTTCAGCTCCTCGCCCGATTCGCCCATGTACAGGCGGCCGTCGGTGAGCACGCCGTCCACGTCGAAAATCATGAGGCGCAGCGCGCGCGCCCTGGCCGCCGCGTCGCCGGCCACAACAGCGGGCGCGCTCATATCACCTTGGCGTGGAACAGGTCGTGCATGTTGAGCGCGCCGGCCAGGCGCCCGGCCTCGTCCACCACCAGGATCTGGTTCACCTTGTGGCGCTCCATCATTTCCACGGCCGCGGCGGCGAGCCGGTCCTGGCCGATGGTGCGCGGCGAGTGCGTCATGAGGTCGGCGATGCGCGCCGTGCGCAGGTCGAGGCTACGGCTATTGTCCTTGCCCAGCGAGCGGCGCAGGTCGCCGTCGGTGTAGATGCCGGCGACGCGGTTGTCCGAGTCCACGATGGCAGTCATGCCCATGCGCTTGTTGGACATTTCCAGCAGCGCCTCGGAGAAGCTGGCGCCCTCGGGCACGCTGGGCACGTCCTGGCCGGTGCGCATCACGTCCGAGACCAGGGTGAGCAGGCGCCGCCCCAGCCGTCCGCCGGGGTGCGAGCGCGCGAAGTCCTCGGCGCTGAAGCCGCGGGCGTCGAGCAGCGCCACGGCCAGCGCGTCGCCCAGGGCCAGCGCCGCCGTGGTGCTGGCGGTGGGCGCAAGGTTGTGGGGGCAGGCTTCCTGCTCCACGCGCGCGTCGAGCACGATGTCGCTCTGGCGCGCCAGGGTGGAGTTGGGTTCGCCGGTCATGGCGATCAGCGCGGCGCCCTGGCGCTTGACCAGGGGCAGTATGGTGAGCAGCTCTTCGCTTTCGCCGGAGTTGGACAGCGCGAGCAGCACGTCGCCGCGGGTGATCATGCCCAGGTCGCCGTGGCTGGCCTCGGCGGCGTGCACGAAGAACGCGGGGGTGCCCGTGCTTGCCATGGTGGAGGCGATCTTGCGCGCGACCTGGCCGGACTTGCCCACGCCGCACACCGCGACGCGGCCCTTGCAACGCAGGATGAGTTGAACGGCCTCGGAGAAGCGCGCGTCCAGCCTCGGGATGAGCGCCGCAATGGCTTCCGATTCGATGCGCAACACGTTGCGCGCGCGTTCTAGTGCATCCATCTTGGGCGCATTTTCGGAGCCCGCAAGCCTTTTTGCTGGCCTGGGCTGGACACAGCCTTTATCATGGCGGAAGTATACCAGAGCGAACCCTCAAAACGGCCTAAACCCTCGATGATTCAAAGAGTTCCCCAAGCCTTTATGAAGGTGCCGGCCTAGTGGCTGCGCTGGAAATCGCCCTGCTGCTGCTGGCCAGCGCCGTCTTCGTGCTGGTGCTGTTTCGCACACTCAAGTTGCCGCCCCTGCTGGGCTATCTCGCGGTGGGCGTGCTGATCGGGCCGCATGCGCTGTCCTGGGTGCAGGAGTCGGGCGATGTGACCCGGCTGGCCGAGTTCGGCGTGGTCTTCCTCATGTTCTCCATCGGCCTGGAATTCAGCCTGCCCAAGCTGTTCCAGATGCGCCGCATCGTGTTCGGCTTGGGCTCGGCCCAGGTGCTGGCGACGCTGGCGCTGGCGATGGGGGCGGTGCTCGTGGCGGGCGGCAACTGGCGCGTGGGCATCGTGCTGGGCGGCATCATGGCCATGTCCTCCACCGCCATCGTGGTGCGCGAACTGGCCGACCGCCTGCAGCTCGACACCCCTCACGGCCAGGAGGTGCTGGGCGTGCTGCTGTTCCAGGACCTG
>DATNCF010000296.1:0-6028 GCA_035571675.1 Burkholderiales bacterium
GACAACGCGCCCAGCCATTCGCCCCAGGCGCGGTCATACCAGAGGCCCCAGGCCTCGGCAAAGCGCAGGGCGACGTAACCTGTAGCCAGCATGACCAGCAACGTGACATTGGCGTTGGGCAGCAAGTCGGCGTAGTGGAGCAGCAGCGAGGGGTAGCGGGCGTTCGGGTTGAGGCCGAAGCGGCCGATGAGGGTGACGGCTAGGTGGCGCACGTCGCGGTGCATGAGGTCGAGGACGCCGGCCAGCGCGGCCAAGGCCGCGATGCCCTTGATGCACTCGAACAGCGCGATGCCGCGCAGGGCGCGCCGCGCCGCGGCATGGGCGTCGCTGAGCAGGCTGTCTTGCGGTGTGGCGGGACTCATGGGCTGAGCTTACCAACTCCTAAACGGCCCTGTTAGACTCGCTGATGGCCAGGAAAGACGATATCGCCCGCTACCGGGCGAACCTCCAGGGCGAAGTGGACGGTGCGACCCTGTACCGGGCGATGGCGGATCTCGAACCGCAGGCGGAGCGCGCGGCAGTGTACCGCCGGCTCGCGTCCATCGAGGAGGGCCATGCGTCGTTCTGGCTGAAGCGGCTTGCCGAGCTCGGCGCCGACGTCAGGACGGTTCGGCCCGACTGGCGCACGCGCATGCTGATCTGGATTGCCCGCCGCTTTGGGCCCGACGTGGTCCTCCCCACGCTGAAGACGCTGGAGCAGATCGACCGCGACATCTACGACAAGCAGCCCGAGTCGAGCGGCACCTTGATGCCCGCCCAGGAACGTTCGCACGCGCGCGTGCTGGCGCGGTTGTCGGGCCCGGTGCGCACGTCGTGGGACGGTTCGGCCTACGCGCGGTTGGAGGGGCGGCATGGCGCCGGGGGAGGCAACACGCTGCGCGCCGCGGTGCTGGGTGCCAACGACGGGCTGGTCTCGAACCTCAGCCTGGTGATGGGCGTGGCGGGGGCCGCTTTTTCCGAGCACACAGTGCTGCTGACGGGCCTCGCGGGCCTCGTCGCCGGGGCCTGCTCCATGGGCATGGGGGAGTGGCTGTCGGTCCAGAGCTCGCGTGAGCTATACCAGAAGCAGATCGCCACCGAGGCGGACGAGCTGGCGCAGGTGCCCGACGAGGAAAAGGAGGAACTGGTGCTGATCTACCAGTCCAAGGGCATGGACCGGGCCACGGCCGAGCAGACCGCCGAGCGCGTGATCTCCGACAAGGAGGTGGCGCTCGACACGCTGGTGCGGGAGGAGATCGGCGTCAACCCCAAGGACCTCGGGGGCAGCCCCTGGCCGGCGGCGGCCTCATCCTTTGTGATCTTTATGGTGGGCGCGATTTTCCCCGTGGCGCCGTTTTTCGTGCTGGGCGGCAATTCCGCCGTCGCGGCCAGCGTGATCGTGAGCGCGCTGGCATTGTTCGCCATCGGCAGCGTGACCAGCCTTTTCACGGGACGCGGCCCCGTGTTCTCGGGCCTGAGGCAGCTTGGCTTTGGTTTGGCTGCGGCAGCGGTAACTTTCGGCCTAGGGCGGTTGCTTGGGGTGTCGATAAACTAAAACTAAAGGCCTTGCGGCTTGCGCCAGAAGGCTTCTCGGTACAACCTACTGGGGGCGACGAGTAGGGGTCTAGAAACCCAGGAACTCGATGAGGCCCACGGGTCCGGTGCCGATCATCTTAGGCACGCCTGCGACGAGGTCTTCCGCGGTCCAGTCCTTGCCGCCGCGGTTCTTCAGTTCCTTGTGGATGTGCCAGCCCTTGTCCAGTTCAAGCCTGTCATCGCGAATGAGCATCAACTGCCCCGAAATGAACTGCGATTCGGCCGACGCCAGGTAGGCCACCAGTTCGGGGCCGTCGGTGGTCTTGGTAACGGGCTTGGCGGCCTTCTCGGCCTGGGCGGCGGCGGTGATGGCGGCCAGCGCTCCGGTGCTGGGAATGCTGCCGCTCATGCGCGTCTGCCCGCCGGGACGGACTGCGTTCACCGTCACGCCGATGGAAGCCACCTCCAGCGCGGTGCCCAGCGTGAAGCCCATGATGGCCGCCTTGGCTGCCCCGTAGTTGGATTGGCCGGTTGAGCCGAACATGGCGCCGGACACGGTGTTGATGATGCGGCCGCCGATGGGGCGGTTGTTCTGCTTGAATTCATTTCGCCACCGCAGGGCGGCGTGCTTGGTGCAGTTGAAGGTGCCCTTCACGTGCACGCGCATGACCGCATCCCAGTCGTCTTCGGTCATGTTCCACACCATGCGGTCGCGCAGGATGCCGGCATTGTTGACCACGACGTCGAGCTTGCCGTAGGTCTTGTAGGCCTGCTCGATCAGCTCGTCGGCTTGCTTGAAGTTGGATACGTCGGAGAAATTTGCAACGGCCTCTCCGCCGGCGGCCTTGATCTCGTTCACCACCTGCTGGGCCGGACCGTCGTCATGGCCGCTTCCGTCCACCGCCACGCCCGGGTCGTTGACAATCACCTTGGCGCCGCGCTTGGCGAGGGCCAGTGCGTGGTCTCTGCCGATGCCCCGTCCCGCCCCCGTCACGATGCAAACCCTGCCGTCGAGTAACGCCATGCTCTATCCTTTCCTGTTTGTTGGAATGCCTCGGCGCTCAGGGGCCCGGGGTGTAGTGAACCTAGGGATGGTGCCTGTTGCCGTTATGGAAGCCGGCACGAGTTTAACGCATGCGAAAAAATTTTACGCATCGGTCGAAAAGCGCCGGGACCAGCGGTGGTACCGACTAGTACCCAACGGCTGAAATGACAGAGGCCGGGCGCAGGCAGCGCACGGCGTCACAGGAAGGGCGATAGCCCCGGATGGAAAGATATCAGCCGAAAAGGGCCAGCAGCGGGCGCTGCAGGCTGGATTGGTGCCCAAGAGAGGACTCGAACCTCCACAGTGTTGCCACCGCCAGGACCTGAACCTGGTGCGTCTACCAATTCCGCCACCTGGGCACGGCCGCGTCAGAAATGCATCCTTCACGGCAGGGGCGCATTTTACAGGATAATTGGGGGAATGAAAAACACCCAAGATAAGAAGACCGAAAAGGTCCGGCGCTGGGACCGCGATGCGGACCCTCACGCCGAGCGCGAAGCGCGGCGCTATGAAAATCCCCTGCCCAGCCGCGAGTACATCATGGAGGTGCTGGCCGCCGAAGGCGTGCCGGTGGAGGAAAAAGACCTCGCGCGCCTGTTGGGCATCAAGCGCAAGGAAGCCGATTTGTTCCAGCGCCGCGTCGGCGCCATGGAGCGGGCGGGACAGCTCCTGCGCAACCGCAAGGGGGCGCTGCTGCTGCCGGCGAAGCTGGACCTGGTGTCGGGGCGCGTGGTCGGGCACCCGGATGGCTACGGCTTCGTGATTCCCGAACCCCAGCCCGGGCAGCCGGCGCATCCAAACCGGCGCGAGGAGGACTACTTCCTGAGCCCGCGCGAAATGCAGCGCGTCATGCACGGCGACCGGGTCATGGTGCGCCAAGTGGGTGTGGACCGGCGCGGGCGCCGCGAGGCCACCATCGTCGAGGTGCTGGAACGTTCCCATACGCGCGTGGTGGGGCGCCTGCACCGCGAGCACGCGGTGAGCTTCGTCACCCCGGCCGACCGGCGCATCCGGCGCGAAATCGCCGTGCACGACGGCGACGTCAACGGAGCCAAAGACGGCGAGATCGTGGTGGTGGAATTGATGGCCCAGCCCGACACCTGGGCGCAGCCCGTGGGCAAGGTCGTGGAAGTGCTGGGCGCGGCCGCCGACCCCGGCATGGAGATCGAGATCGCGCTGCGCAAGCACGATCTGCCCTTCGAGTTTCCGTCCGAGGCCAAGGCACGCACAGCCAAGCTGCCCGCTGAGGTGCGCAAGTCCGACCTCAAAGGCCGCGTCGACCTGCGCGACCTTGAGCTTGTGACCATCGACGGCGAGACGGCGCGTGACTTCGACGACGCGGTCTGGGCGGAGCGGCAAGGCAAGGGTTTTCGCCTGGTCGTGGCCATCGCCGACGTCAGCCACTACGTCGAGGACGGCGACGCGCTGGACCGCGAGGCGCGCGAGCGCGGCAACAGCGTGTATTTCCCACGCCGCGTCATCCCCATGCTGCCCGAGAAGCTCTCCAACGGCCTATGTTCGCTCAATCCCCAAGTTGACCGCCTGTGCATGGTGTGCGACATGGCGGTGGGGCCGAACGGGGAGATCAAGCGCTATTCCTTCCATCCCGCCGTCATGAATTCACGCGCACGGCTGACTTACGAACAGGTGTGGGATGCGCTGCGCGAGCCCGAAGGACAGGCCGCCCTGGAACTCGGGCCGTTGGCCGGGCGCCTGACCGTCCTGTACGAGCTGTTCCACGTGCTGCTCAAGGCCCGCAACAAGCGCGGCGCCATCGACTTCGAGACCGTGGAAACGCGCATCGTGTTCGACGACAAGGGAAAAATCGCCACCATCGTGCCGGTGATGCGCAACGACGCCCACCGGCTGATCGAGGAGTGCATGCTGGCGGCCAACGTCTGCGCCTCGGATTTCCTCGCCAAGGCCGAGCACCCGGTGCTGTATCGCATCCACGAAGGGCCCACCGAGGAAAAGCTGGCGGCGTTGCGCGAATTCCTGGCCGAATTCGGGCTGCAGCTCGGCGGGGGCGACAAGCCCGGCGCGCGCCACTACGCCAAGCTGCTGGCCTCGATCAAGTCGCGTCCCGACATCCAATTGCTGCAGACGGTGCTGCTGCGCTCGCTGCAGCAGGCCCAGTACAGCCCGGACAACGTGGGCCACTTCGGACTCGCCTATGAGTCGTATACCCATTTCACCTCGCCCATCCGGCGCTACCCCGACCTGCTGGTGCATCGGGCCATCAAGGCGGTGCTGGCGGGCAAGCGCTACAACCCCGGCCCGCCGCCGCCCAATTCCTGGGCCGACATCGGCACCCAGTGCTCTTTTACCGAGCGCCGCGCCGACGACGCCACGCGCGAAGTCGAGGCCTGGCTGAAGTGCTACTACATGCGCAACCGCGTGGGCGAAGAGTTCGAGGGATCGATTTCGGGCGTCGCCGGCTTTGGCATCTTCGTGGCGCTGGACGGTGTGCACGTCGAAGGCATGGTGCACATCTCCGAACTGGGCAGCGATTACTTCCAGTACGATGCGGCGCGCCACCAGCTTTTGGGAGAACGCAGCGGCCGGCGCTATCGCCTGGCCGATCGGGTGCGGGTGAAGATCGCGCGCGTCGATCTTGAAACCGCCCGCATCGATTTCGTCTTGGCCGACGAGCCGCGCGACTCGGCTCCAATCCAAGGCCACGCCCGGCCCTTGCGCGCCCGCTCGAGGACGCGACCGCCGCCCCCTGGCGGCCGCCGTTGAGTCCTCCGTGAATTCCAAATCGGGCGCGCCCACGCGCATTGCCGCAGGATTTCACGCCGTGCTGGCGGCCTTGCGGGCCAACCCGAGGTCGGTGCTGGAAATCCACCTGGACGAGGCGCGTGAGGATGCGCGCGCCAGGGACGTGCTCGCGGCCGCCGACAAGGCCGGCGTGCGCGTGCTTCGGGTGAACGCCGACCGGCTGTCCGGCCTGACCGGCGGCCTGCACGGCCGCCACCAGGGCGTAATCGCGAGGGTTCAGATCGGCACGCGGTTCACAAGCCTCGACGATTTGCTGGACGGCGTCGAGGGGCCGCCGCTGCTGCTAGTGCTGGACGGCGTCACTGATCCGCACAACCTCGGCGCCTGCCTGCGCGTGGCCGATGCGGCCGGTGCGCATGCCGTGATCGCCCCCAAGGACCGTGCCGCCGGCGTTAGTGCCACCGTGTCCAAGGTGGCGAGCGGAGCCGCCGAGGCGCTGCCCTATTTCATGGTGACCAACCTGGCGCGCACCTTGTCGGAGCTGAAGGAACGCGACATCTGGATTGTCGGCATGGACGAGCGGGGAGAGCAGGGGCTGTACGAGGCGCAGTGGCCGGCGGCCACGGCCTGGGTGCTGGGGGCCGAAGGTGAAGGTCTGCGCCGCCTCACCCGCGAGCGCTGCGACGCGCTGCTGCGCATTCCCATGTCGGGCACGGTAGCGAGCCTGAACGTATCGGTGGCGGCGGG
>DATNCF010000297.1:0-3867 GCA_035571675.1 Burkholderiales bacterium
AGGTCTTGCGCGCCCACCCCGAGTCGACGCGTGCATTGCGTATTGCGGCGGCCGCCGCGTGCGCGCTGGGCGACACGGAAACGGCGCTGGATCACTTCACGCTGCTGTTGCATCTTGAACCGGACGACTGGCGCAGCGCGCTGGCCATGGCGGCGCTGCTGCGCGGCGAGGGACAGCATGCGCGGGCGGCGCGTCTGCTGGAGCGGCAACTCGATCGCAATCCCGCGCAGACGGAATTGCGGCTGGAACTTGCCCAGGCCCTGTACGCGCAGGCGCAGCACAAGGAGGCAGCCGAGCAACTGCGGCGCTTGCTCGCCTTGGAGCCCGGCCTCGCGGCCGCGCTCAACCTGCTCGGCCTGATCGTGGCGCGCGAAATGGGCGCGTTCGAGGAAGGTGAAGCGCTGCTCCGCGCCGCGTTGCGCGCCGCGCCGGGGTGGAATGCGGCGTCCAGCAACCTGGGTTGGATACTGGCCGAGCAGGGGCGGCTGGCCGAGGCGCTGGAGTGGTTTGCCGCAGTGCTGGAGCGCGCCCCTGGCGATGCCGAAACGCGTCTCATGCGCGCCAGCGCGCTGCTCAAGCAGGGCCGCTTCGAGGAGGGCTGGCGCGACTACGAGGCGCGCCACGATTCGAACTCGCCCTTCGCCTTGGCCAATCGGCGGGCGGTGGCGTCCGTCAATGCGCCGCGATTGAATTCGCTCGACGGAATTTCCGGCCGGAGCGTGCGGGTGCTGGCCGAGCAGGGCCTGGGCGACCAGATCATGTTCGCCTCCTGCCTGCCGGACTTGATCGAGCGGGGCGCGCGCTGCACGGTTGAATGCGAACCGCGGCTCAAAACGCTGTTCGAGCGCTCGTTTCCCGGCGCGCGCTTCACCAGCGAACGCTCGTCCGCCGAAGCGCACGACTTCCACCTCATGGCCGGCAGCCTGCCGGGGTTCGTCCGCAACCGGTGGGAGGATTTTCCCCGCCACCAAGGCTTTCTTCGCGCCGACCCCGCCGCCGTGGCGGCGTGGCGCGAACGCCTCGCCGGGCTTGGACCAGGACTGAAACTCGGCATTTCATGGCGCGGGGGCATGAGCAGCACGCGCCGGCAGTTGCGTTCCCTTGCGCTGGACGAATTGCTCGCTCCGCTCGCAGGCCGCGGCCATCACTTCATCAGCCTGCAATATGGGGACTGCAGCGGGGAACTCGCCGCGCTGCCTTCCGCGCTTCAGCCCGTTCACCATTGGCCCGCTGAGTTGTCAGGCAACGACAGCACGGCGGCGCTGGTGGCAGCGCTGGACGGCGTCATCAGCGTGTGCACGGCCGTGGTTCACTTGGCCGGCGCGCTGGGCAGGCCGGCCTGGGTGCTCGTCCCCGCGGTGCCCGAATGGTGCTACCTGGGCGAAGGGACGCGCATGCCCTGGTATCCATCAGTGCACTTGGTGCGCCGAAGCCATGGAGAACCCTGGGAGACGGTTGTCGAGCGTTGCCGAAGTCTGGCTGAGGCGGCCTTGGGATGAGCGGCGGCTAAGGGACAGGCCCAACTTTGGCCATGACAACGGCATGCGAAAAGGGGGCTCAAAGTGACCAATTTGGTCAGTTTTTGCCCTCCGACGCTGTTTGCCGCACGGCACCCTGCCGTGATGTATTTGGCATAATGATCCGGTCAGATTATTTTCTCTTTTTAATACATTAACTTATATAAATGCTGTACGTCGGCATCAAATTTGCTCAAAGAGGGTGGGCGCGGCACTTTTCGCGTCAAATGCTTCTTAACCTTCGAGATGGGAGTTTGAATGAAGACCTTACAGAAAGGCTTTACGCTGATCGAACTGATGATCGTGGTCGCGATCATCGGCATCCTGGCCGCCGTTGCGCTGCCCGCTTATCAGGACTACACCGTTCGCGCCAAGGTGTCGGAATTGATGCTGGCCGCCTCCAGCGCCCGCACCGGGATTCAGGAGAAGTTCCAGAGCGACAACAACACGGCCAGCATGGGCACCGGCATCGTCGTCAACGTGGTGGGCAAGGTCGCCAGCGCCACGGTGGCCGACACCGGTTCCATCACTGTCACCGGCAGCACCGCGTCGACCTCCACCGGCCAAGCCGTGACCATCAACATGTTCCCCACCAACGTGAACACCGCCAACGGCACCATGACCTGGTCCTGCGTGGGCACGCCGGCCAAGTACATGCCGGCCACCTGCCGCTAACCGCATTTTTTCTGATGTGCGGGGCCCCTCTTCGGAGGGGCCTTTTCTTTTGAAGTCCGCAATGCGCAACCCGGGGCCGTTTGCCGGCCTTGGATCGAGGGTGCGAGGCTGGCTACGGGGGCAACCGGCGCCGCCGGAAGGGGAGCGGAGTGTCCTGCTCGCCGAAGCCGTGCGCCGGCATCGATCCGGGGACTTGGCCCAGGCGGAAAACCTGTATCGGCTGCTGTTGGAAAGCGACCCGCGCGACGCCAACGCGCGGCACCTGCTCGGCCTGGCCGCTTTCGACCGGAAGGACTTCGACGGCGCGGAAAGAAGCATTCGCGAAGCGCTGGACCTCGCGCCCGACACGCCGGAT
The DNA here is from genome assembly GCA_035571675.1 of Burkholderiales bacterium. GTDB lineage: Bacteria > Pseudomonadota > Gammaproteobacteria > Burkholderiales > SG8-39 > CAIYPG01. The sequence goes on from DATNCF010000297.1 coordinate 2,548, forward strand.
TTTCTGAACAGCCTGGCCAGCGTGCTGTCCGAAACGGCTAGGCCCGCCGAGGCGGCCGATGCGTTACGCCGCGCTTTGCAAGTCGCACCGGATCACGAACTCGCCGGTTCCAATCTGCTGTTCCTGCTGAACTTGCTGCCCGGCGTGGATGGGCAGTCCATGCTGGCCGAACACCGGCGCTGGGCGCGGCTGCATCTGCCGGCCACGGCGCCGCTGTTTCGTCCTGAAAATCACTTGCCCAAGGCGCGGCCGTTGCGCGTGGGATACCTGTCGGGGGATCTCCGCGCCCATCCTGTCGGCCGCATCCTGGCTGAAGTGCTGCCCCGGCATGATCGGACCCGCTTCCATGTGACCTGCTACAGCAATCGCGAGTCGAACGACGCGGTTGCGGCTGCCATCCGCAGCGGAGTCGGCGCCTGGCGGGATATTCAGACGCTCAGCGACGCCGAGGCGGCAGACCTCATTGTCCGCGATGGCATCGACATCCTGGTGGACCTGTCCGGCCACACGCGCGGCAATCGCCTGCGTGTGCTGGCGGCCAGGCCGGCACCCGTGGTGGCCACGTGGCTGGGTTACCTCAACACCGTGGGCGCCGACCATGCGGATTGGCGAATCACCTCGCCGCTGGCCGATCCACCCGCCGCCGCCACGTGGCACAGCGAGCGGCTGTGGTACCTCGACGACGGCCTCTGGCCGTGGAGATTGGCCGAGGACGGAAGCTATCCGCAGCCGGGCGCCCCGCCGCACGCCGCGCGGGGCGCCGTGACCTTCGGCTCATTCAACGGCTTTCGCAAAATCAATCCCGAAGTGTTGAGCGCATGGGCCGCCGTGTTGAAGGCCGTGCCGGGATCGCGCATGCGCATTCATGGCGTGCCCACGGGCGAAAGCGTGGAGCGCGTGTGCGATGCTTTCGAGGCCGAAGGGGTTCCGGCCGAGCGGCTCGACCTGTTCGGCAAGCTGCCCTATGAGCAGTATCTCGCCGCCTATGCCCAGGTCGACGTCATGCTCGACACGTTTCCGTATAGCGGAGGCGCCACGGCTTGCGAGGCGCTGTGGATGGGCGTTCCGGTGGTTGCGCTGGCGGGGGCGGGCGGGTTCGCCAGGACCAGCGCCTGCCTGCTCCTAAGCCTCGGCCTGGATGAACTGGTGGCCCAGGATGCGCGCCAATACCTGGACAAGGCCGTCGCCCTGGCGGGCGACCTGGAGCGGCTGTCGCGCTATCGCGCCCAGTTGCGCCATCGCATCGCGCGGGCGCCGGCTTCCGATCCCGAGCGCTTCGTGCGGGGCCTGGAACGGGCCTACGAGGGCATGTGGAAGGAC
>DATNCF010000298.1:0-3386 GCA_035571675.1 Burkholderiales bacterium
CACAATCTGATTGGCGCCGTCGCGCTGGTCTGGCTGCTCGCCGTCGGCGTCACCGGCGTCATCAACACGATCTCGTTGCCACTGTTCACCGCATGGCGCGCGCAGGTGATGCCGCAGCTGATCGCGCCGCATCTCGGCAAACCACCGCTTGCGAAATTCGCCGACATCGATGATGCCCTCGCCACGGCGCGCCGGGCGCTGGGCGGCAACACGCCGACCAGCATCGTGTTTCCGACCGAAGCGCAATTCGGCACGCCGCGACACTTCATCGTCTGGACCAAGGGCCCGACGCCGATCACCTCGCGCCTGTTCACGCCGGTGATGCTCGACGCCGAGACCGGGCAGCTCGTCGCCGCGCGCGGATTGCCGTGGTATCTGCGCGCCCTGCAGGTGTCGCGCCCGCTGCATTTCGGCGACTACGGCGGGCTGCCGCTGAAAATCATCTGGGCGCTGCTCGACCTCGCCGCCATCCTCGTGCTGGCGAGCGGCGTCTATCTCTGGCTCGGCAAGCGCGGGCGAACCCGCAGCGTGGCGCAAATGCCCTCCTCGTCCGCCGCGGCGACGTCCCTGGCGAGCTCATGAGCCGTCTACGCCAAACGATCGGCGACATCTTTCGCTGGCCACTGCTGCTCGGCGTGCTCACGGCCATCGGGCTGGCCTCCGCGCTGTTCGGCGACGGCAGCTGGGATGCGCTGTCCTGGACCGTCCTGGCCATTCCGCTGGCCGTGCTCGCCTGGAAAGTGTCGCGCCATTCCTAGATCGTAGATTCCATGGGGCGGTGAGCGTGTCCCTTCCGATAGGTTTGGGTTTCCACACTCGAACCATCGGAGAGTCAGATGCAAGCATCGACCGTAGACACGCCCACCGCCGGCCATTGTGGCACGATTTTCGTTGCAATCGAACTGAGTCAGAAGACTTGGCTGGTGACGCTGCACAGCCCGGACCGGGACCGGATCTCGCGTCGGACGCTCGAGGGCGGTGACGATGCCGGGTTGCTGGCATTGCTGGAGGGCGTCCGGACGCGGGTGGCGGGCAAGCTAGGGACGGCTCCCAAGGTCGTGACCTGTTACGAGGCCGGCTATGACGGCTTTTGGCTGCATCGGCTGCTGACGGCGGCCGGGATTACGAACCTGGTATTCGATCCCGCGAGCATTGCGGTGGAACAGCGGTCGCGGCGGGCCAAGACGGACCGCATCGACGGCGAACTTCTGTTGCGCACGTTGATGGCGCATCTGCGCGGCGAGCCGCGGGTGGTGCGGATCGTTCGCGTGCCGAGCGTGGAACAGGAAGACGTCAGGCGCGCCAGCCGCGAACGCGATCGGCTTGTGAAGGAACAGACCGGGCATACCAACCGGATCAAGGCGCTGCTGCGGCTGATGGGAATGGCAGTCAGCAACCCGCGGCGATCAGATTGGCTGAGCTGGCTGGCGCAGCAACGGGATCGGCAAAGCCGTCCGGTGCCGCCGCATCTGATGTTCGAGGTTGCGCGCGAGCATGCGCGGTTGATGCTGGTGCGTGAACAACTTGCCGCGCTGGAACAGGCGCCTACTGCGGCAGTGGCTGCTGCCCCGGCGCCGATGGCCGAGCGGCGCAATCTCTTGCTGCGGCTCAAGGGACTGGGCGCGGTCTTCGCCGCCACGCTCACCAACGAGGTGTTCTACAAGGACTTCCACAATCGGCGCGAGGTCGCCAGCTATTGCGGACTGACACCCAGTCCATGGCGCAGCGGCGGCATCGATCGCGAACAGGGGATCAGCAAGGCAGGCAACCCCCGTGCCCGCCTCAAGGCGGTCGAACTCGCCTGGCTGTGGCTGCGGCATCAGCCGGACAGCGCGCTCAGCCGGTGGTTTGCCGCGCGCACTGCCAACGCGGGTAAACGGGCCAGGCGCATCGCCATCATTGCCCTAGCGCGCAAGCTGATCGTGGCGCTATGGCGCTATCTCACAACCGGTCTCGTTCCCGAGCAGGCCGTGATGAAGGCATAAACGCAAGAACGACGCGCCGGCGCTGCGGCTCGACGCCGCGGGCAGTGCGGGATGGATGATGACCGTGCCACCCATGGGCCGAACAAACAGCCGTTTCGTAGATGGGTCTCATCCTCGTGGCTTCCTCGCCGCAAGTATGCGGAATGTGGGTCTGGACCGACGGTCCAACCGGATATGAGGTGATGCAGTGAGCTGCAGCAATCTTCGGAAGCCAATCCCAGCACGCAGGCCGGTCGGCGCGCTGCGCTTCGCATGGCTTCGCGCGCCGCCCTCGCGCCCTGCCAAACCCAACCCAAGCCCGTCAAAGGACTTGACTCACAAATCCCCATATGAGGGTGGGCAAAGCGAAGCGTGCCCACCATTCAAGAACAATTCTGAGATGGATGGTTGGCACGGCGCAAGCGCGCCTTTGCCCACCCTCATATGGGGCTTTGTGAGTCAAGGCCACTGATAGGCTTGGCGCTGGTTTGGCAGGGTACGAGGGCGGCGCGCGGAGCCATACGAGGCGTAGCGCGCGGACGGTGTTCCAGGCGAGGATTGGCTTCCGAAGACTGCTGCAGCTCACTGCATCACCTCATATCCGGTCGGACCTCTTGTCCGTAACCCACATTCCGCATGCTTGCGGCGAGGAAGCCATGAGGATGAGACCCATCTACAAAACGGCTGTTTGTTTGGCCCATGGGTGGCACGGTCATCATCCATCCCGCACTGGTCGCGGCGCGGAGCCGCAGCGCCGGCGCGTTGTTATGCCTTCATGGTTGCTCCCGCAGGAACCAATCCGGTGGTGAGGTAGCGCCAGAGCGCCACGATCAGCTTGCGCGCCAGAGCGACAATGGCGATGCGCTTGGCCCGTTTGCCGGCATTGGCGGTACGGGTGCGGAACCAGCGGCTGAGCTCGCTTTCCGGCTGATGCCGCAGCCAGAGCCAGGCCAGTTCGATCGCCTTGAGGCGGGCGCGCGGATTACCTGCCTTGCTGATGCCCTGCTCACGATCGATGCCGCCGCTACGCCACGGACTGGACGTCAATCCGCAGTAGGCGCCGACCTGGCGCCGGTTGCGGAAGTCCTTGTAGAGCACTTCATTGGTCAGCGTCGTGGAGAATGCCGGACCGAGCGCTTTAAGCCGCTGCAGCAGATCCCGCCGTTCGGCCATCGCCGCAGGAACAGGAAGGGCTTGGGCCGCTTGTGCCTGCTCCAGCGCGGCAAGCTGTTCGCGCACCAGCATCAGCCGCGCATGCTCGCGCGTCACCTCGGCCAGAAGATGCGGCGACACCGGTTGCCCTTGCCAGTCACTCTGCCGTCCCAGCCAGTTCAGCCAATCGCGGCGGCGCGGGTAGCCGACCGCCATTCCCTGCAGCCGCAGCAGCGCCTTGATCCGGTTGGTATGCCCGGTCTGTTCCTT
>DATNCF010000299.1:0-3807 GCA_035571675.1 Burkholderiales bacterium
CACCACGGCCTGCGCGGCATGCTTGGGTCGGCGCTGGACCCCACCTTGATGGATCTGTACTTGGCCAACGACGGGCTGCGCCGCCAGGTGGACGCCCGCAAGGCGGCGGACCCTGGCCTGTCAACCGTGCGCGCTGTGGAAGAAGAACTTGCGGACATGGGCGCCGACGGCATCGAGCGGCCCATCATGGAGCGCATCGTGGCGGCGATGCGGCGCATCCTGCGGAGCATCGGCTGGAAACTGGAAGTGACCGACGCCGACGTGCGCTCCCTCGTGGCGCGGGCCTTGGCTGCCGTGAAAAACCCGCCCAAGCGCACGGCGCTGATGAGCGGCACCGTTCTCGCCGGCGAGCCCAACAAGGATGTGGCGGCGGTGGTGGACGCCGCGCAGGCGCGCAATGCCGGCAATGCCGCGTTTTCAGACTACCGCCCGGTGAGCGCGGTGGAGGCCGAGCGGATCAAGGCGGAGACCGGCTTGGACGTGTCGGGCTACGTGCATTCGGTGGGGGAAGCGGCTATCCGGCACGCGCTGAAGCAGCACGGCGACGCCGCGGCGGAGCGCGCGCGGGGACAGGAAGCCATCACGGCTGAAGACCTGAAGCGCCTCCCGGTGGCGCTGGACGATCCGAGCAGCTACGCGCTGGCCCCGCAGCGCGGGGTGGGCATGCCGCGCGTGATCCGCACGGAGAAGGCCTTTGCCGACGGGACGACGGTGGTGCTTGAGGAAGTGAGGACGGGCCGGAAGAAGCTGGCTTTCTCGTCGATGTGGATCCGTCGCACCCCGGCGCCAGGTGCACCCGCAGCGCGGTCCCCTGCTCAAGCGTCCGAAACGTTCCGGGGTCACGACGAAGCCAAGCCCAATGTAGCAGATCAGGGTGACGGCGGCAATACGGCGCTGAGCACCGGGGTGGGGCAGCGCAAGCTGCTGCAGCGCGAAAGCGTGGTGAACACCGCCTTGCGGGTACCCATGCAGTTGCTCGGCGTCGATCGTCTGACCGGATGGGCCTACGAAAGCCTGCTGAACAAGGTCGGCGGCTTGGTGCCCGAGCGGGTCAAGGCCGGCGTGGTGTCGGATTACGGCATCTCCGGGGCCGTCATTGACCGGCGCGAGCTGATGGAAGCCCACATGCGGAAGCAGTTGCGCGCCGCCGGCAACCAGCTTGACCGGCTGATGGCCCTGACGCGGGCGGAATCTCGGGTGGCCTATGAGTGGATGAATAACCGGGACGCCGACGATTTGCTCGCCAGTCTGCCCGAGGACAGCCAGAAGGCGCTGCGCGAACTGAAGGCGTGGATTGACCAGATGAGCCTTGAGGCGGTGCGTCTTGGGCAGCTCTCGGCTGACACCTACGAAGCCCACAAGCTCGCCTACCTGCACCGCAGCTACCGCAAGTACAGCGAGGTGGAAGCCAGCCCCAAGGAAAAGGCCAGCCGGGCGCGCACGCTGCGCGTCCTGGGCGAGCAGTACAAGGGGCGCGGCGTGGTCGATGCTGCCGACATGGACAAGATCAAGGCCGCGGCGCCCGAGTGGTGGGGGCGCAAGCTGCGCACGGGCCGCGCCGATGCCGACCTGAAGGGACAGGAATTCCTGCGCTTTGAGCGCCGGCAGAACCGTGGGGAAAACGTTGCGAACCTGCCGGGCGTGGAAGGCACCGACCAGCGCGGCAAGCTGCTGGAAGTGGCCTATTGGCCCGCCGGCGAGGCCGTGCCGGCCCGCTTCGGCGACTGGCACCTTGATGCCGCTCCCTGGCAGGTGCGCGGCACCAAGGGCGACAAGCTGGTGCTGTGGCGCGACTTCACGGGCGAGGAACAGGACCGGATGGGCCGGATTGATGAGGTCCGGTTTGCCGTGGCCAAAACCCTGCACCAGATGATCCACGACATCGAGGTCGGGAAGTACCTGCAATGGCTGGCTCATACCCAAGCCAGGCCCGCTGACAAGCTGCCCGCGGGCGCGGCGGTGGTGGAAGCCAAGGACGGCTTGCGCCACGCCTACAAGCCCGAGGAATGGGTGGAAGTGCCGTCGGGCAAGATCCCGGGCACTGCTGTGGCGCGCTACGGCAAGTTGGCGGGCCTGTTCGTGCCCGGCCCGGTGTGGAACGATCTGCGGCAGGTGGTTGGCCAGAAATACCAGCCACTGGGCGAGACCTACGACACGCTGCTGAAGGCGTGGAAGGTCAGCAAAACCGCGCTGTCGCCGGCCGTGCACATGAACAACGTCATGGCGAACATCGTGATGGCGGACTGGCACGATGTCCTCGGCCGCGACATCGCCAACGCCTTGGGCGTGATGTTGCGGCCTGACAGCGCCGAGAACAAGAAGCTGCTGGAAGCCTTCGAAGACAATGGAGGCACGCAGGGCATGTACGCGCTGTCCGAGCTTCAGCGCGAGCAGCTCACGCCGATGGTGGAAGCGCTGCGCAAGGAAATTGACTCGGCGGGCGGCGCCGGGGTGGTGAACGCGGCGGGTGTCCTGCAGGCGATGCTGGCCGGAAAGTTCCGCGAGGCCGCGGCGGCGGCGGGCGACAGCAAGGCGGCAGGGGCGGTGAAGACCGTGGCCGGGGCGATGATCGATCTGTACCAGGCCGAGGACACGGTTTTCCGGCTGGCGGCCTTCCTGAAGGCCAAGGCCGAGGGGGCATCCGACATGCAGGCCGGCAAGTTCGCGCGGCGCAGCTTCCTCGATTACCGGATCAACGCGCCGTGGATCCAGATGATGAAGCAGACCGCCTTCCCCTTCATCAGCTTCAACTACCGGGCGGTGCCCATGATGCTGGACACCTTTGCCCACAAGCCCTGGAAGCTCGCCAAGCTGGCGCTGCTGCTCGGCGGCCTCAACGCCCTGGGCTACATGCTGTCGGGCGGCGACGAGGACCGGGAGCGCAAGCTGCTGCCCGAGGAAAAGCAGGGAAAGGTGCTGGGCGTGGTGGGACCCAAGCTGGTGCGGATGCCGTGGAACGACAGCCACGACGCGCCGGTTTTCCTCGACGTCCGGCGCTTCGTGCCGGTGGGCGACGTCTTCGACCTCGGGCAAACCCACTCGGCGATGCCGCTCTCACCCGTGGCGTTGCCCGGCGGGCCGCTGGCCGTCCTGGCGGAGTTGGCGCTGAACCGGAGCCAGTTCACTGGCAAGGACATCGTGAAGGGCACGGACACCGCTGCGGAAACGGCGGGCAAGGTGGCCGACCACTTGTACAAGGCGATGGCGCCCAACCTGCCTATGCTGCCGGGCACGTACAGCTTCCAGAGCATCTACGATGCCGGCCGTGGCAGGACCGACCTGTTCGGGCGGGAGCAAAGTACGCCGGCGGCGGTGGCCTCGGCCTTCGGGGTGAAGATCGGCGCCTATCCAGCAGACGTGGCCCGGCGCAACATCATGGCCGAACACGACGCCCAGGCGCGGGAAATCGGGGAGAACATCAGCGGCCTGAAGCGGGAAATGATGCGGAAGGGCATCACCCGGGACGAGTTCGCCGACAAGGTGCAGGAACAGGTGGCGAAGCGCCGCGAGCTGGACAAACAGACGCGGGAGCGCCTGCGGTAATCAGTTGGCCTTGGCCTTATTGGCCAGGATGGTGGAGCAGGAGCCCATCATGGATTCCTCAGTGCGGCTGCTCTGCACCACGCCGTCCTTGACCACGAACCACACCTTGCACGTATAGGGGGCTATCGCGGCGCCTTGCGTGTCGCTGTAGCCGTAGACCCTGCGGCCATCGTCCAGCGTCTGCACCGAGTTGGCCGGTCCCCAGGCTGCCGCCACGTCGTCCATCTTCTTGCCTTGCCATGATCCTGTGACCATAGCTACGTT
>DATNCF010000300.1:0-5612 GCA_035571675.1 Burkholderiales bacterium
GCCCGCCGCGTGACCAACCCCATCACCCGCGACGAGCTCGACAAGATCACCAACATCTGGGTGGACGCCGCGCTGCGCCTCGAAGAGCGCGACCTGAAGATGATCGGCCGCCTGGTGCGCTCGCAGAGCCGCCGCGTCGCGGTCGGCCCCGACAGCGCCCCCTACTCGCCCGTGGTCTCCATCGGCGAAGCCACCGCGGCCTGATGGCGCGTTGAGAAAAGTTTTTTAGCTCCTGTACCGCCGGCGGCGTCCCCTCGGGGCCCTCGCTGGCGGACTTTTACGTCCGCCCGACAAATGCGCGGGCCTGTTTACGGTTCATTGGAATTCTTTCGGCGGCGCGCCCTGCGCGATGCCCATTCGGTAACTTCAGGCGGTAACTTCAGGTGGTAACTTCAGGCGGGAACCTCAGAAGGTAACTCGGGCGGCAAGTTCAGGCGCCCATCACAGGCGCTGCTTGCGCCCGGCGAGCTCTCCGCCCGCCATCAACCCGTCGTGCGGTGACGGTCTTCCAGATAGCGTTGCAGCGCGGCTTCGGCCCGCTCGAACTCGGTCTTGATGGACACCGCGAGCTGACGCTGCTGCAATCCCATCTCCGCGTCGGTCAGGCCGTTCATGGCGCTGCAAGCCATGGCCAACTGCTCCGCCCCGATGCTGGCGGCCGAGCCCTTCATGGCATGCAGCTGGCGCCGGAACTCGGCATAGTCGCGCGCCGCCACGCAGCGCTCCATCTTCTCCAGGATCAGGCGGTTGTCGCCGATGAACACCTTGATCAGGCGCTCAAGGAAGCCGCTGGCCGTGCCCAGGCCCTCCAGCAGTTGCAGCGTGCCGAGGTTGAGCGGGCCTTTCAGCCCGGCCTGGGCCGCGGCCGCCCCGGCATGCGGCAACGGGCGCTGCGGAGCGCTCTCCTCCGCTTCGCCGCGCGCTTCGGCGGACTTGCCGCACAACTCGGCCACGGCCTCCAACAGCCTGGACGCTTCCACCGGTTTGGGCAGGAAGGCATTGGCCCCGGCCTCATCGCATTCCTCGCGGGTGTCGCTGGTCACGTCGGCCGACAGGATGATGACCGGAAAGCGCTCGCGCCTGAACCCCATGGCGCGCAGCGCGCGCAGTGTCTCCACGCCGCCCATGCCGGGCATGTTGCGGTCGAGTATGGCGATGTCGTACTCGGCGGTCTCCAGGGCGTCGAGCACGAACTCGCCGTCGTCCACCAGCGTGACGGTGTGGCCGCCGCGCTCCAATATCTTGCCCAGCACCTGCCGGTTGGTGGCGCTGTCGTCGGCCACCACCACGCGATAGCGCCGGCTGCTGCCCGAGCGCTTCTTGAGGTAGTCGCGCAGTTGCACCACGCCGCCGGCGGCCGTGGAGTCCTCGGTCGCCGTGACCGAGTGCAGCACGTTGAACAGCAGCCGCTTCTGGATGGGCAGCTCGAGCGCCGCCGAGAAGCCGGCTGAAATCGCCGCCAGGCGCTGCGCGGCGCCCTCGGCTCCGGAGGCCTGGGTGCACAGGATGATGGGCAGGCCTGTGGTCGCGCCCGCTCCCGCGCCGCGGCGCAGCGCCGACAGGGAACGCTTGGCGTCCTCCAGCGTGGAGGCCAGCACCATCACGCTGCGGAAGGGGCGCGCCAGCCCGCTTTCCGAAACGATCTTGTGGCCGCCTTCCACCGCGTTCGACACGAACACGCCGGTCACGCCCCAGCCCTTCATGGTCTGCTGCAGGAACTCGCGGTCGTCCGACCCGAACCCGACCACCAGCACGCGTGAATCGACGGCCTCGTCTTCGAACAGCCGGTTCGCCGCTTCGGGCTGCTTGGGCAATTCCAACTCGAACCAGAAGGTGCTGCCCAGGCCTACCGCCGACTCCAGGCCCATGCGGCCGCCCATGAGCTCGACGAGCTGCTTGGCGATGGTGGTGCCGAGGCCGGTGCCTCCGAAGCGGCGGGTGGTGGACTGGTCCTCCTGCACGAAGCTCTCGAAAATGCGCGCCTGCGCCTCGGGCGTGATGCCGATGCCGGTGTCGCGCACCGAGAACTTGACCTTCACGGCCTCGTCGGTTTCCGTGAGCAGCGACACGTGCACCGTGATGCTGCCCTTTTCCGTGAACTTCACGGCGTTGCCGACCAGGTTGATGAGGATCTGGCGGATGTGGTGCGGGTCGCCGCGCAGCGCGGGCGGCACCTCCGGCATGATGGACACCAGCAGCTCCAGCCCCTTGGTCTCGGCCTGGGGCTGCAGGATGCGGCAGGTGCTGTTCACCATGGCATGCAGGTCGAAGTCGATGTGCTCGATGCCGAGCTTGCCTGCCTCGATCTTGGAGAAGTCGAGCACGTCCTCGATCAGGCCGAGCAGCACCCGGCCGGCCGAGCCCATGGTGTTCACCATCTCGGCCTGCTCGCGGTTGAGGTGCGAGTCGCGCAGCAGCTCGGTCATGCCGATCACGGCGTTCAGCGGGGTGCGCATTTCGTGGCTCACCACCGAGATGAAGCGCCGCTTGGCGAGGTTGGCCGACTCGGCCCGCGCCAGCGCGTCGGACAGCCGCTTCACCAGCGACAGCACGTACAACGCCAGCGCCACCATGCCCACCATCATGCCCACGCCCGGGCCGAAGTACTGCTGCCAGAACGGCGTGACCGCCAGCACGATGGAAAAGCCGATGATGTTGAGCGCCAGCGACACCAGCAGGTACCTGGGGCCGAAGCGCACGCCGTTGGCCTGGGTGTACCAGATGAAAACCAGGAACAGCGGCGCCCCGTAGGCGCCCGTCTGCCACATGAAGAACGTGACCGAGCCGGTGTCGAGCAGCGCCCCCAGCACGCGCCGCAGGTGCGAAATGCCCGGCCGGGCGACGATCCAGGCGAAGATGGCCGTGGAGGCGGCGATGTGCACCACCATGACGGACAGGAACAACTGGTCGACACCCTGCTGGCCGGCGGGATCGGTCAGCGCCTTGGGCAGCAGGTAGAAGAACAGGATGCTGCCGACGATGAGGCGCACCAGCGCCTGCTCGTGCTCGCTGTCGGGCCGGTTGGCGAGGCGCGCCCGCACCCGCGCGAGCAGCCCCTGCCTGGCCGGCGCGCTTACCGGCGCTTTTGCCGTTGTTTTTTCCGGCGCTTTGTCCGGTGCAGCGTCGGTCGCCATGCTCAGGCCGGCACCTTGCCCGAGTTGAACTTCACCTGCTCGGTGTCGCGCAGCTCGTGCTGGATGCGCTTCACGTCCCCGGCCATGCGCAGGAAGGCGTCGGTCAACTCGGGGTCCAGGTGCGAGCCGCGCAGGCTCTCGATGTGGGCGAAGGCCTTGTCGCTCGGCCACGGCTCCTTGTAGGGGCGCTGCGAGGTGAGCGCGTCATAGATGTCGGCGATGGCGACGATGCGCGCCGGCAGCGGAATGTGGTCGCCCGCCAGGCCGGCGGGATAGCCCGAGCCGTCGAAGCGCTCGTGGTGCCCCAGCGCGATGAGCGCGCCCATGCGCAGGTATTTCGAAGGGCTGTCCTTGAGGATCTCGTGCCCCACCACCGGGTGCTGGCGCATGATGGCCAGTTCCTGGCCTTCCAGCCGGCCCGACTTCCTGAGGATGTGATCGGGAATGGCGATCTTGCCGATGTCGTGCAGGGGCGCGGCGCGCTCGACCGTCTCCACGTAGTCGGCGTCCATGCCCAGCGCCTTGGCGATGAGGGCCGAATAGCGCGCCATGCGGATGACGTGGTTTCCCGTTTCCTCGTCGCGGTACTCGCCGGCGCGGGCGAGGCGCATCAGGGTTTCGCGCTCGCGCTCGCGGATTTCGCGCGTGGCGTCCTGCACCATGCTCTCCAGCATCCTGCGCCGGTCCTCGAGCACCAGGTGCTGGCGGCGCAGGGTGATGAGGTTGCGGCAGCGCGCCATGCATTCGCGCGTGTCGATGGGCTTGTTGAGGAAATCGGTGATGCCGGCGTCCAGCGCCTCGTAGCGCAGCTCGCGATCGTCGTTGACCGTGACCATGACGATGGGCACGTGTTCGTACCCAGGCAGCGCGCGCAGCCGCTTGGCGAGCTGGATGCCGTCCATCTCGGGCATCTGGAAATCCACGAGGACCAGGTCGGCCACATGGTTGGCGGCCCACACCACCGCGTCGATGGGCTGCTCGAACGACTCCACGGCGATGTGGTCGTCCAGGCTCAGCACCACCTGCTCGAGAATGGCCCTGCCCGTCGACTGGTCGTCGATGATGAGGACGGTGTTCTTCACGGCTGGAACGACCCGAACGTGAGGAATGGGCACGCTCACCACCTCCGAAGTTGCTGACGCCACGGTTGAAGCAATGGCCGACGCATTGGTTTCTTCTCGCGCTGCATGACCCGCATGGGGGAAGCTAGCCTAACCCCGCCGCGCGGGCATTGTCCAGGGCATATGTTGCGCTTTCGCAAGACATCGCCAAAGGCGATGCGGCGCCCGAGCGCAAGCCGCGCTTGCCCCAATGAAGCATATCGGCCGCACGAAGCAAGGCTGAATGTTTTTCCCGATATTTTTAACGCGTGCGCCGGTCCCTGCGACGGATTCCCGCCCTTTAATCCATTCCACCTTTACGCATCCTGCGCCAGAATGTCGAATTAATCTGAGAACTTTATCACAAATTATTGAAAATAAACAAATTTATTAAAAATAATCACGTCGGTTACACCACTTACAACCGGTAACCCCGCGGACATACTTGCCGGACGCTGACACTCCATACTGCAGCCGTATCCAAACGGGAAGTCTCAACGGAGAGCCATCATGAAAAAGACACTGATTCACGCAGCCGTCGCCGCGACGTTGTTGGGCGGCGCCTCCACCGCCGCGCTAGCGCATGGATATGACTACGACTACTACCATCGCCGGGAAGTTTGGGAACATCGCGACGCGGTGCGCTACCCCGCGCCGCCGGCCTACGGCTATGCGGCGCCGCGCTACTACGGCCCCGCCTACGTCTATCCCGCGCAGGCTTACCAGCCCGCCCCTGTCTACTTCGACGGACCGTCCTCACGGACGGTGGCGCAGGTTGGCGGCGCCGCGGTGGGCGCGTTGGTGGGCGGCAGCATCGCACACGGGCCGAACCGCATCGCGGGCGCCGCCATCGGCGCGGCAGTAGGCGCTCTCATCGGCGGTCAACTGGCACGCTAGCGGCGAAGCGCCAATCGAATGCGTGGTTGGACGTCTCGGCCCACCTCGAGGACCGGAAGTGGCAGTCCAGCGCTATTTGGAGGCCGCCGGATTGTCCTTGGGGTCGATGTAGTTGATGTCGAACGGCCCCTCGCCGGTGATCTGGACAACCGTGGGTGACTTGGTCATGGCGTAGTGATGCTGTTTTGCCGGCAAATAGTGATAACCGGCCGCCTTCAGGGGCTTGGCCTGTTTCGCGTCCATCTTGTCCCCCATGCCCAGAAAGAGCGTGCCTGAGATGACGGTCAGGTTTTCGGTCTGCGAATGCCAGTGCGGAGCGATTTTGTAGTTTGCCGGAGCCATCAGCCGGATCGTGTAAGTGCCGGGCTTGGACGGATCTCCGTTCAGCACCGCGACCTTCGCGCCCTTGGGCAGCACGGGCGGGGCATCGCCCCATTTGAGGTCTTCCTTGTTCACCAGCATCTGCTCGTCGGCGTGAGCG
>DATNCF010000301.1:0-3026 GCA_035571675.1 Burkholderiales bacterium
GCAGCCGGGCATCGGCCGCGGCATGCACACCCTCCGGCACGCCGGCGCTTTCCCGCCCCAAGAGCAGTGTATCCCCGGCCGCGAAGCCGTAGTCGCAATAAGCCATGTCTGCCTTGGTGGTCAGAAGGACCAGCCGGCGCGGGCCCGGCCGGGTCCGGAAATCGTCCAGGAACCGCGCCCAGGAGGAATGGCGGCAAATGTCGGCGCTTTTGAGATAGTCCATGCCGGCGCGGCGGAAATTGCGGTCCGTCAACAGGAATCCGCAGGGCTCGATGATGTCGATTCCGACCCCCAGGCAGGCGCCCAGCCGCATCAGGCTCCCGGCATTTTGCGGGATGTCCGGCTCATACAGCGCGAGGCGCACGGGGTTCTCCTTCTTGGGTCCCCGCCCCAACGGGATAAGTGGCGGCAGAACAAGGCATTTTCTGCGTCATCGTGCCGCAAGACCCTCGAAAATCGACTCTCTATTTTACTGGCCCAGCGGACAAAGGGGGGCGGGGCCCAAAAGGGATGCTGGCCGCGTCTCCGCGTCAGTACTGCATCCGCGCTTGTTCGTGGCAAGAGTTCGACGTTTCTTTCCAAGTTTCCTTAGAGGGTGGACCCAGTGGCAGCTACGATGAGTGACGCGGGCACGCGCCGCGATTTCCTGTATGTGGCGTCGGGGGCTGTGGGCGCGGTGGGTCTGACGGCCGCGGCCTGGCCCTTTGTCGACCAGATGAATCCCTCGACCGCGGCATTGGCGCTGGCCTCCACCGAAGTGGAGCTGGGCGCGGTGCAGCCCGGCCAGCAGGTCATCGTCAAGTGGCGCGGCCATCCTTTGTTCGTGCGCCGCCGCACGCCCGCCGAGATTGAGGCCGCCAAGGCGGTGGATGTGGCCTCGCTGCCCGATCCGCTGGCCAACAATAACGGGCTGCCCGAAAGCGCGCCGGCCACCGACGCCAACCGCGCCACCAAGCCGGAATGGCTGATCCTGATCGGCGTCTGCACCCATCTGGGCTGCACCCCCACCGTTTCCACGCCGCAAATGCCGGAAGGCGATTACGGCGGCTGGCTATGCCACTGCCACGGTTCGATGTACGACACGGCGGGCCGCATCCGCAAAGGTCCGGCGCCCCGCAACCTGGAAGTGCCGCCTTACACATTCCTGTCTGACACCCGCGTCAAGGTCGGTTGAGGAGAACAACAATGTCTGGCCCTTCGACCTACAATCCCAATTCCGGTATCGAGCGCTGGCTCGATGCGCGCCTGCCGCTGCCGCGGCTGCTGCACGACACCATCCACACCTTCCCCACGCCCAAGAACCTGAGCATCTGGTACACCTTTGGCGGCATTCTCGCCTTTTGCCTGGGCATACAAATCGTCACCGGCATCGTGCTGGCGATGCATTATGTGGCCAATGCGGGCCTGGCCTTCGACAGCGTCGAAAGCATCATGCGCGATGTCAATTACGGCTGGCTGATCCGCTACATGCACGCCAACGGCGCGTCCATGTTCTTCCTGGCGGTCTATATCCACATGTTCAGGGGCGTTTATTACGGCTCCTACAAGGCGCCGCGCGAACTGATCTGGATCATCGGCGTGTTGATCTACCTGCTGATGATGGCCACCGCCTTCTTCGGCTATGTGCTGCCCTGGGGCCAGATGTCCTTCTGGGGCGCCACCGTCATCACCAACCTGTTCAGCGCCATTCCGGTGGTGGGACAGCACATCGCCACCTGGTTGTGGGGCGATTTCGCGGTGGGCGACGCCACCCTGAACCGCTTCTTCTCGCTGCATTACCTGCTGCCCTTCATCATCGCGGGCGTGGTGGGGCTGCATATCTGGGCGCTGCACGTGCCGGGCAACAACAACCCGCTGGGCATCGACGTGAAAGGCCCGCAGGACACCGTGCCCTTCCACCCCTATTACACGGTGAAGGACGCCTTCTACCTGACCCTGTTCGTCATCCTGTTCGCGGTGTTCGTCTTTTATGCCCCGGACTTTTTCGGCAACCCGGACAATTACCAGCCGGCCAATCCCCTGGTGACCCCGCCCGATATCGTGCCGGAATGGTACCTGCTGCCCTATTACGCCATGCTGCGCTCCATCCCGAACAAGCTGATGGGCGTGATCGTGATGGCGGGCGCCCAGGTGACGCTGGTCTTCATCCCCTGGCTGGATACCGGCCGGGTGCGCTCCTGCCGTTTCCGCCCGCTGATGAAGCAGTTCTTCTGGGTCTTTGCGGTGGTCTGCGTGGTGCTCGGCTATTGCGGTTCGCAAAGCGTGGACGCGGCCCGGTTCGGTATCCCGCTGGTCTGGGTGGCCAGGATCGCGACCGCCTACTATTACGCCTTCTTCTGGCTGATCATGCCCATTGTCGGCCTGATCGAGACGCCCAAGAAGATTCCCGCATCCATCTCGCAATCCGTCCTCGGCGATTCCGCCGCGGCTCCCGCCGAGTGAGAAGAACCATGCGTCTGATCCATCTTTCACTCGGCTCGTCGGTCTTGGCCTTGGGGCTTGTGGCGAGCGCCTCCGCCTTCGCGCAACAGGCCATCGACACCAAACGCCTGCATCCCAAGGCGGCCGAGTTTTCGTTCGAGGGCCCCTTCGGCACCTACGACCGCGGCGAACTGCAGCGCGGCTACCAGGTCTACAAGGAAGTCTGCGCCGCCTGCCATGCCGTGAACCACCTGGCCTTCCATCACCTGGACGAACCGGGCGGTCCGGAATTCACCGAGGCCCAGGCCAAGGCGCTGGCGACCGCCGCCAAGATCCCGGCCGAACCCAATGACAAGGGCGAGACCACCGACGACAAGGGTACGCCGCTGATGCGGTCGGCCACCCTGGCCGATCATTTGCCGATGCCGTTCCCGAACGAAAACGCGGCGCGCGCAAATAACGGCAACAACCTGCCGCCTGACCTGTCCATGATCGTGAAGGCGCGCGAAGGCGGGGCGCAGTATGTCTATTCCATCCTCACCGGCTTCCATGAAAAGGCGCCGGCGGGCTTCAAGGTGACGGAAGGCAAGTATTTCAACCCCTAT
>DATNCF010000302.1:0-2047 GCA_035571675.1 Burkholderiales bacterium
CCAGCCGGCTGGTGGTGTCGCATCGCTGGAGCGACTGGAAGAGCGAGGTCACCTGGATGTCGCTGTACTTCAGCGTGGCTGTGTGGCTGAGCATCGCCCTCGTGCACGCGCCGGTGCTGCGCCCCGACGTTGCGGTGGTCAAGGACAAGGTCGAGAAAAAGCGCCTGCCCTCCCCGCGCCTGCTTGCGCGGTAGGCTGTCAGGGGTGACGTCCGATCAACGCGAAAAATTCCTCGCGCGTGGCCATGGAGTCGCGAAACTCGCCCATGACCGACGACGTCACCATGGTTGAGTTTTGCTTCTCCACCCCACGCATCATCATGCACAGGTGCCGCGCCTCGATCATGACGCCCACGCCGCGGGCGTTGATGGATTCCATGACCACGTTCGAAATCTGCTCGGTGAGGCGCTCCTGGAGCTGCAGGCGGCGGGCGTACATGTCAACCAGGCGCGCCAGCTTGCTCACGCCGAACACCTTGCCGTTGGGGATGTAGCCGATGTGGCAGCGGCCGAAGAACGGCAGCATGTGGTGTTCGCACATGCTGTAGAGTTCGATGTCCTTCACGATCACCATGCTGCTGGTGGTCTGGGTGAACAGCGCCTTGTTGATGACCGCGTCCTTGTCGGCGCGATAGCCCGAGGTGAGGAAATCCAGCGCCTTGGCCACGCGCTTGGGCGTGTCGAGCAGGCCTTCACGCTGAGGGTCTTCGCCGATTTCGGCCAGCAGCTGCCGAACCAGGTCGGCGATCTTGTTGGTGTTCACTGTCAAGGCAGATTCCTTTTCCTGTTATTCACGAAGTCTTCGCTCCCTGCCTGGCGGCATGGTGGGCCGAAACGCCTTTAAAATCAAGCTGGCTCAGCCACTGTACGCAGTAGAGGTACAAAGAACCACAACTACTTGGACGGCGCGAAAGCGTAGCGCATGAACAGGTGGCTGTCGCCGCGCCGCATGTCGGTGAGCCGGCCCCACAGCGGATGGCGTGGGGCGAACGCCTTGCCCATCACCAGGCTCATGCGCCGGTCGCCCGCTTCGCGCCCGGCGATCTGCGGGGCCAGGGTGAGGAACTGCTCGTTGAGCATTCCCTCGGCGTAGAAGTCGCCCAGCAGCCGTGGACCGCCCTCCACCAGTATCCAGTTGGCCGCGTGCACCTTGCGCACGGCGTTGACAATGGCCGACGCGGCAATGGCGGGACTGCGGCCGCCCGAGCGCGAGCGCAGCGCGGCGATGGCCACCGTGGGCGGGGCGTTGCGCAGCCGCTTGATGCCGCTGAAGGTGGTGACGATCATGGTGGGCGTCTTGCCGGAAGAGAAGATAGGCAGGCTGAGGTCGAGGGCCGCTTTGCCGCTCACCACGACGTTGAGCGGCGGCGTGGTCTTGCCCAGCGCGCGGCGCAGGGCGCGGTATTCCCCCGCCAGCTCCGGGCAGATCTCCTCGGCCGTCCACACATGGCGCCGGTCGGCCCCCAGCGTGCCCGAGCCCACCACGACGGCGTCGGCCAGGGCGCGCAGCAGCCCCATCACCATGCGGTCCTCGGCATTGAAGCCGCTGATGTCGGCGCCGCTGGCGTGGCCCTTCTCGGCCAGCGACACCACGCCGTCCAGCGAGGTCACGAAATTGCTGAACACGTGCGGGCGCGAGCGCGGCGGCATGCGCATGCGGCCGTACAGGCGCGCCAGGCGCGGCGGCAGCGGCAGCACGGCGCCCTGGCGGGCTTCCAGCAGCGTCTCGAGCCTGGACAGCCTGGATTTTCTTTTCATGGTTTCGCCGTGAAGAATGGACCTGGTATTCGCTCGCTGGTTCAACATCGCGGTTTAGTAAGCTTATGGTAGAAGATTTCCTGACGGTATGAGCATGCCTAGTTCCATAGTCTATGGCCTGCCGGCCGCGCCGGCGGATGCGGCGCGCCGCGCGCGCTTGCGCTCCTCCCAGAGGCTGGCGCTGGCCGCCTTGCTGGCTGCGGCCGCGCTCGCCGTCATAGCACGCTGGGGCCAGCCGCGCTGGCCGGCCCTGGGCTACCTGGCGGCCTTCGCCGAGGCCGCCGTGGTGG
>DATNCF010000303.1:0-4934 GCA_035571675.1 Burkholderiales bacterium
CGGCGGATAGGGCGTCAACAAGACACTGGTCACCCGCCCCTCGAGCTGGTCGATTTCCACCCGGTCGATTTCGCGGTGCGCCATGGCGGCGAAGGCGTCGGAAGGCTTCATGGCCGGCTGCATGTCCGAGAGATACATCTCGGTGGTGACGCGCGCCACGTCGTTGGACTTGTACATGCCGTGGATCTGCTCGCACAGGTCGCGCAGCCCGAACTTCTCGTAGCGCGGATAGGCCTGGCAAAATTCCGTCAGCGCCTTGTACACCGGCTGGTTCTTGTCATAGTCGTCCTTGAATTGCTGCAGCGCCGTCACCAGGGTGTTCCAGCGGCCCTTGGTGATGCCGATGGTGAACATGATGAAGAACGAATACAGGCCGGTCTTCTCCACGATCACGCCGTGCTCGGCCAGGTACTTGGTGACGATGGCGGCGGGGATGCCGGTCTTGGCGAACTTGCCCGACACGTCGAGGCCCGGGGTGATGACCGTGGCCTTGATGGGGTCGAGCATGTTGAAACCCGGGGCAAGGTTGCCGAAGCCGTGCCACTTCTCGTTGGCGCGCAGCATCCACTCCTCGCGCGGCCCGATGCCTTCCTGGGTGGTCTTGTCCGGCCCCCACACCTTGAACCACCAGTCCTTGCCCCACTCGTCGTCCACCTTCTTCATGGCGCGGCGGAAGTCCAGCGCCTCGACGATGGACTCCTCCACCAGCGCGGTGCCGCCAGGCGGCTCCATCATGGCCGCCGCCACGTCGCACGAGGCGATGATGGCGTATTGCGGCGAGGTCGAGGTGTGCATGAGGTAGGCCTCGTTGAACATGTGCCGGTCGAGCTTGCGGGTCTGCGACTCCTGCACCAGGATCTGCGAGGCCTGCGAGATGCCGGCCAGCAGCTTGTGCGTGGAGTGGGTGGCGAAAATCAGCGCGTCCTTGGGCCGCGGCCGGTCGCGGCCGATGGCGTGCATGTTCTTGTAGAAGTCGTGGAAGGTGGCGTGCGGCAGCCAGGCCTCGTCGAAGTGCAGCGTGTCGATGGAGGAGTTGAGCGTCTCCTTCAGCATTTCCACGTTGTACAGGACCCCGTCGTAGGTGCTCTGCGTGATGGTGAGGATACGCGGCTTCTTGCGCTTGGCATTGCGCGCGAACGGGTTGGCCTCGATCTTCTTCTGGATGTTCTCGGGCTTGAACTCCTCCAGCGGGATGGGCCCGATGATGCCCAGGTGGTTGCGCGTGGGCGTGAGAAACACCGGGATGGCGCCGGTCATGGTGATGGCGTGCAGGATGGACTTGTGGCAGTTGCGGTCCACCACCACGATGTCGTCCGGCGCCACGTTGGCGTGCCACACCATCTTGTTGGAGGTGGAGGTGCCGTTGGTGACGAAAAAACAGTGGTCGGCGCCGAAAATGCGCGCCGCGTTGCGCTCGGAGGCCGCCACCGGGCCGGTGTGGTCGAGAAGCTGACCCAGCTCGTCCACGGCGTTGCACACGTCGGCGCGCAGCATGTTCTCGCCGAAGAACTGGTGGAACATCTGCCCCACCGGGCTTTTCAGGAACGCCACGCCGCCCGAATGCCCCGGGCAGTGCCAGGAATACGAGCCGTCCTGGGCGTAGTGGGTGAGGGCGCGGAAGAACGGCGGGGCGAGGCCGTCCAGGTAGGCGCGCGCCTCGCGGATGATGTGCCGCGCCACGAACTCCGGCGTGTCCTCGAACATGTGGATGAAGCCGTGCAGTTCGCGCAGGATGTCGTTGGGGATGTGGCGCGAAGTGCGCGTCTCGCCGTACAGGTAGATGGGAATGTCGGAGTTGCGGAAGCGGATTTCCTCGATGAACTTGCGCAGGTTGAGCACCGCGGGATCCAGCTCGGGGCCGGGCGTGAACTCCTCGTCGTCGATGGACAGGATGAAGGCGCTGGCGCGGCTTTGCTGCTGGGCGAACTGCGACAGGTCGCCGTAGCTGGTGACGCCGAGAATTTCCATGCCCTCCTCCTCCATGGCCTTGGCCAGCGCGCGGATGCCCAGGCCCGAGGTGTTTTCGGAGCGGAAGTCCTCGTCGATGATGACGATGGGAAAGCGGAATTTCATGCGGTTCTCCGGGGTGCGGAACGCGGCGGCTCGGAAGCCTGAATGAGAGAGGGGCGCGAGACGCGCGGCGCAAGGATGCGGGGGAAAGCGGGGCGAGGCAATGCGGGTCGGCCGAGCCGCGGGCGCCGGGGTCGTGGTTTCACGAAAACGTCATCGCGGGCAAATTGGGGCGGATTGCCGAAGGGCCAATCTGAAATGTGCGCGGGATTATACGCCCGCTGCTTGCCCGCAAGTCCAAAAAAATGCCCGCCGGGAGGCGGGCAAATTCAGAGGAGAGGAAGCGGCGCGGGGGAGCGCCGCCGTTACAGCTTTAGAACCAGGCGAACAACAGGCCTATGTTCAGCGTGTTAGCCGACTGCCCAGCCGTCAGCGTGAAGGGCTCGATGGTGGGACCCGCGAAATTGAAGGAGGTAACGAACGTATCATTGTTTTTCACCTTGGCGATCTGGCCGTACGCGCTGAGTTCCTTCGTGATCTTGTACTGCCCGCCGAAGCCGAGGGTGGTCTGCTTGTATTTAGGCCCCGAGTCTCTGGACTGATAGACACCGCCGTCGAGGGTCAAGTCGGGAGTCAGGTCGTACGCGCCCCCCGCGCCGAACGTTTTCAGGCTGGGCAGCGCCACGGTCTTCTGCTTCACGAAAATGCCCTTCAGGGTGAAGGCGCCGAACTTGTACTTGCCACCCAGAATCCACCCGTTCGCGTCCGGTGTGGAGGGCGTCGTATTGACCTTGTTGTTGTAGTAGGCCAAAGTCGCGCCAAGATCGCCCATGGAGTAAGACCCCGCAAGGCGCCAGCCGGAGGAGATGGGAGCGGCGACGTCGGTTCTTGACGAGGCCACCAGGGAAACGGCCCCCGTAAATCCGGACATGGACGGTGAAGTGTACGAGAGCGCCGCGTTGTCCCGCGTCCCGAGGCCGCCGTCGATGTCGATCGCGGCCAGCGCGCTGCCGAAGTTCGAGCCGAAGCGGGGCTCCATGGACAACAGGCTGCCGAATGCGATGTTGCCCTGCGTGCCCAGCCTCAGGGTGCCCAAGCTCCCTTCCACGTAGACGTTGCCCGCCCGGTTGGCGAAGGAATCCGGGCCGAACCAGTAGCGGCTGCCGGTCCCGACGCATCCCCCGGAAGGGGGGCCGCCGGCAGGTGCGGAACAGGGATTGGCATTGAGCAGAAAGCCCTGCTCGAACTGGAATCCGCCCTTGAGCCCGCTGGACAGGGATTTCTGCGCGGTAAATCCCACGAAGTTGGGCGCGTACCCGCCGGTCACGAATTCGGTCCGGCTGGGTCCCCCGCCGGAGATGCTTGTCGCCACTATGCCGCCGTCGATCAGGGCATAGAAGTTAAAGCCGTCGGCCGCCGCAAATGCCGGCGCCGTGCCGGCCATCATGCCGGCCATGGCCAGCGCGGCCGCGAGCGGTTTCATTGTCGTTGTTCCCTTCTTGATGGTCATCCTTTATCTCCCAGAGCAGACCTGTAAATAATCAAAGGCACGGACTCGCGTCGCGCGATCACGCAAGGCTCAAGCGAAGCGGTCCTCACGAAACGCCTTTCGCATTGCATGTGGTGCGTAAAGCGAGAACCATGCCTTGTTTCATCAGGCTGCAAAAAAAGAACGGGCCGAAGGGACGCTATTGTGTAAAGCAAAGGGCGGCGTGCATGCCCGTGGAGCACACGCACCGTGATGCGGATCAACTCGGTGCCTAGATCGCGTGCATCAACCTGCCCGCTTGAAGAGCAGGCCTATGCGCATGCACTGATGAGGTGATCGCCGCACCATGCGGCGCCTGCCCACGGTGCACAATCTGGTATACAAGTCGGGATGCCTGATGCCCGCGGGGCAACCGGGCAAGCGTGGGCCGCAAACCCTGCTGATGCGCCGGCGGCACCGGCGCGGGGCAACGGCGGCATGCCCGCACCAAGCCAATGCGCAGGCCGCAAAAATCCTGGCATGCGCCCTGCGTGGGTGCCTTATCATGATGCCGGTGAAGGGTACAACTGACACT
Source organism: Burkholderiales bacterium (assembly GCA_035571675.1). Lineage (GTDB taxonomy): Bacteria > Pseudomonadota > Gammaproteobacteria > Burkholderiales > SG8-39 > CAIYPG01. The sequence continues at coordinate 4,074 of DATNCF010000303.1, forward strand.
CACTCCGCAACGCCCTCGCACGACGCTCCAGCGCGCGAGGGCGCTCCGCTGCCAGCCGCGGTCGAAACGCCGCTTCTCAGCCTGCACGGCATCCGCAAGCAATATCCCGCGGTGCTGGCGGTGGACGGGGTGAGCATGGCTTTTGGCGCCGGCGAGATCCACGCCGTGCTGGGGGAAAACGGCGCCGGCAAAAGCACGCTGATGAAAATTATCTACGGAGCGGTGCGGCCCGACGCCGGCCACATGGAATGGAACGGCAGGCCGGTGCATATCGCGAGCCCAAGCGAGGCGCGCGAGCTGGGCATCGCCATGGTGTTCCAGCACTTCGCGCTGTTCGAGTCCATCACCGTGGCCGAAAACATGGCCCTCGCCCTGCCGGGCAAGTTCGACCTCAAGGCCCTGGCGCGGCGCATCAGCGAGGTGTCGGAGCGCTACGGCCTGCCGCTCAACCCGGCGCGGCCGGTGCACGAGCTGTCGGTGGGCGAGCGCCAGCGCGTGGAAATCGTGCGCTGCCTGCTGCAGTCGCCCCGGCTGCTCATCATGGACGAGCCCACGTCGGTGCTGACGCCCCAGGCCGTGCAGCAACTGTTCCAGACCCTTCGCCAGCTCTCGGCCGAAGGCACCTCCATTATCTACATCAGCCACAAGCTGGACGAAATCCGCGCCCTGTGCCAGCGCGCCACCATACTGCGCGGCGGGCGCTATATAGCCGAGGTTGACCCGCGCGTGGAAAGCGAGCGGCGCCTGGCCGAGCTCATGATCGGGCGCGACTTTCCCGAGACACAGCGCCGTCCCCACCACACCGGCAAGGTGGCGCTCGAGATCATGGGGCTTTCGATGCCGGGCGATGGCCCCTTCGGC
>DATNCF010000304.1:0-2191 GCA_035571675.1 Burkholderiales bacterium
CGTAGCCATAGCGCATCATGATGGGCAGCGAGATCATGCCCATGGCGATCACCGAGGCCGCCACCGTGCCGGTGATGGCGCCCAGGATGGCGCCCACGATGATGACCGCGTAGGCGAGGCCCCCGCGCACCGGGCCGAACAGTTGGCCCATGCCCTCCAGCAGGTCCTCCGCGAGGCCGCAGCGCTCCAGCACCGCGCCCATGAAGGTGAAGAAGGGAATGGACAGCAGCAGGTCGTTGGCCATGATGCCGAACACCCGTTCGGGCAGCGCCTGCATCAGCGAGAACTCGAAGTAGTGCGACTGGATGGCGATGAAGCCGAACGAGAGGCCCACCGCTGCCAGCGAGAACGCCACCGGGTAGCCGATGAGCATGAACACCACCAGGGCTCCGAACATGACCGGGGCCATCAGGTCGTGCGGGATCATTGCATCGGCCTTTCGTAATGTAGGTCCGCTTTCATATGGCCGGTGAGCATGGCCGCGCGCTTGATGATTTCCGAAATGCCCTGCAGCACCAGCAGGCCGAAGCCCAGCGGCAGGAATATTTTCACGGGCCAGCGGATGAGGCCGCCGGCGTTGGTGGAGATTTCGTGCCGCACGTAGGATTCCATGAACACCGGCCACGACAGCCAGGTCATGATGAGCACGGCGGGCATGAGGAACAGGATGCCGCCGAGCAGGTCGATCCAGATCTGCGCGCGCGTCGACAGCCGGCCGTAGATGATGTCGACGCGCACGTGCTCGTTCTTGGCGAGGGTGTACGAGGCGCCGAGCATGAACATGGCGGCGAACAGGTACCACTGGATTTCGAGCCAGGCGTTGGACGACATGTCCAGCGAATAGCGGATCATGGCGTTGCCGGCGCTGATGACGGCCGAGATCAGCACGGTCCACGTGGCGATCTGGCCCAGCCGGCGGTTCATCTCGTCGATGAACCGGGACAGGGAAAGCAAGGCGTTCAAGCGGCTCCTCCCGGCGCCGCCATTGACAGCGGCGCTTTCATTGTTGTTTCTCGCTCGGATTCTCTCTCAGTTGCCGCCCATTAGCAAAAAGCGGGCAAAGGAGCGGCACAACAGCAGGCGAAAAGGCGGGCGGCCGTGCTTCCATGCAGCGGTCAAACCTTGCGAAAATCCTTCAATATCTCGCGCGCCGCGTTATGGCCCGGCGCGCCGCTCACACCCCCGCCGGGATGCGCGCCCGAGCCGCACAGGTACAAGCCGGGCAGCGGCGAGCGGTAGTCGGCGTAGCCCAGCACCGGCCGCGCCGAGAACAACTGGTCCAGGGTCAGGCGCCCGTGGAAGATGTCGCCGCCCACCAGGCCGAACTGCCGTTCCAGGTCGAGGGGCGAGAGTGCCTGCCGCGCCAGGATCGACGCGCGAAAATTGGGCGCGTGCCGCGTCACCGTGGCGATAATGCGCTCGGCCGCCTCGTTGCGGCGCTCGTCCCAGCTCTGGCCCTCCGGCAGTTCCGGGGCGAATTGCTGGCAGAACAGGCTGGCCACGTGCCGGCCAGGCGGGGCCAGCGTGGAATCGACGGTGCTGGGAATGAGGATTTCCACCACGGGCTCGCGCGACATGCCCTCGCGGCGGGCGTCGCTCCAGGCCGCGTCGAGATAGGCGAGCGACGGCCCGATGATGATGCCCGAGGCGTGATGCGGCTGGTAGTGCGTGCCTGGGCGCGCGGTGAAATCCGGCAACTCGGACAGCGCCACGTTCATGCGGAACGAGCCCGAGCCGCAGCGCCAGCGCCGCATGCGCTGCACGAAGTCCGGGTCGAGGGCGCTTTCCTCGACCAGGTCGAGGTAGAGCAGACGCGGGTTGAGGTTGCCGATCACCGTGCGCGCGGCGATCTCCGTGCCGTCGGCCAGCGCCACCCCGGCGGCGCGTCCGCCCTTCACCAGCACCCGCGCCACGGCGGCGTCGGTGGCGATGTCCACGCCGCGCTCTTGCGCCTCGGCCGCCATGGCGGCGCTCACCGCGCCCATGCCGCCGACGGCGTGGCCCCAGGCGCCGCGCTTGCCGTTCACCTCGCCGAAGGCATGGTGCAGCAGCACGTAGGCCGAGCCGGGCGAGTAGGGGCTGGCGAAGTTGCCCACCACGGCGTCGAAGCCGAAGGCGGCCTTCACCGGATCGGACTCGAACCAATCGTCCAGCATCTCGCCCGCGCTGCGGGTGAAGAATTCCAGCAGGT
>DATNCF010000305.1:0-13248 GCA_035571675.1 Burkholderiales bacterium
GGCCAGCTTCGACGACCTGCCGCTGCCGCTGCTGCGCGAGGTGCCCCTGTTAGGGGCGAGCCTCTTTTCCATGAACCTGCTGGGCTACGCCGCCGTGGTGCTGCTCGGAGCCGTCATCTGGTTCCTCACCCGCAGCAAGGCCGGCCTGGCGCTGCGCTCCATCGGCGAATCGCCGTCGGTGGCGCGCTCACTGGGATTGCCGGTGACAAGGGTGCGCTACGCCGCCGTGGCCTTCGGCGGCGCCATGTCGGGCCTGGCCGGCTGCTACTACGCCGTGGCGCAGTTCAAGATGTGGCAGGAGGGCCTCACCTCCGGCAATGGCTGGATCGCACTGGCGCTGGTGGTGTTTGCCACCTGGCGCCCCGCTCGCGTGGCCCTGGGCGCACTGCTGTTCGGCGGCGTGACGGCCTTCGGCCTGTACCTGCAGGCCATTGGGGTGCACGTGTCGAGCTTCGCCTTGGGCAGCCTGCCCTACCTGGCTACCATATTGGTGCTGGTGATCATTTCGACCAACCAGCTCATGATCAGGCGCAACGCCCCGGCATCGCTGGGCAAACCGTTCTTCGACGACAGTTAGCCCCGGCGACCTGGCTGACAGGGGGCGCACACCCTTGCCAAGGACGAAGGAGGACTACGATGAGTTTCAACTTTGACGGGAGAAGCAGATGAAAGCGTGGAAATCGGCACTGGGTGCCGTGGTGGTTGGAGCAAGCATGCTGTCGATGGCAGTCATGCCGAACACGGCCCGCGCGGCCGATCCGCTCAAAATGGCCTGGGTGTACCTCGGCCCGCCCGGCGACGGCGGCTGGACCTATGCCCACGACATCGGCCGCAAGGCAGTGGAAAAGAAACTCGGCGACAAGGTGAAGACCACCTTCGTGGAGAACGTACCCGAGAACGCCGACGCCGAGCGCGTGATCCGCGATCTCGCCGCCAAGGGCAACAAGATCATTTTCACCACGTCCTTCGGCTACATGGACTCGACGCTGAAGGTGGCCAAGTCCTTCCCCAAGACCGAGTTCTACCACGCCACGGGCTTCAAGTCGGCCCCCAACGTGACCATCTACAACAGCCGCATGTATGAACCGGCCTACCTGGCCGGCATCATCGCCGGCCATGTGTCCAAGAAAGGCGTGCTGGGCTTCGTGGCCTCCTTCCCCATCCCCGAGGTGGTGCGCAACATCGACGCCTACACCATGGGCGCGCGCACGGTGAACCCCAAGATCACCACCAAGGTGGTGTGGATCAACTCCTGGTTCGACCCCAGCAAGGAACGCCAGGCCGCCGAGGCCCTGATCGGCCAGGGCGCCGACGTGCTGCTGCAGAACACAGACTCCTCGGCCGTGCTGCAGACCGCCCAGGACAAGGGCGTGTACGCCTTCGGCTGGGATTCGGACATGACGGCCTACGCGCCCAAGGCGCACCTGGCCTCGTCGATCGAGGTATGGGGCGGCTACTACACCAAGGTGGCCGAAGCAGCCTTATCCGGCAAGCCTTTGAAGACGACGGTGTGGGGCGGGATCAAGGAAGGCATGAACGACTTGGTCAGCATCAGCAGCATCGTCCCCGACGCCGCGAAAAAGGCGGTCGAAGCGAAAAAGGCCGACATCAAGGCCGGGAAGTTCGCCGTGTTCTCGGGCCCCATCAAGGGGCAGGATGGCAGCACGAAGGTGGCGGCCGGTGCATCGCTGGACGACAAGGCAATCGACAGCATCAACTGGTATGTTGAAGGGGTCGAAGGACAACTTCCCGGAGCTAAATGAAGTTGCCGGTGTTTTGAAGTTGTTTCTCGGCTTTCCTCTCCCCAGCCCCTCTCCCAAGGAGAGGGGCTTTACACCCTTCCCCCAGGGGGAAGGGCCGGGGGATGGGGGAGGCCTCAACCCTGTAGCAATAAAATTAAACCCCAACGCGTGGCCGATCTAGATAATTACATTCGCTCGCTTCCCAAGGCCGAACTCCATCTCCATATTGAAGGCTCGCTCGAGCCGGAGATGGTGTTCGAACTTGCGCAAAAGCACGGCGTCAAGCTGAAATACCCGTCGGTCGAAGCCCTGCGTCAGGCTTACAACTTCTCCGATCTGCAATCCTTCCTGGATATCTACTACGCCGGCGCCGATGTGCTCAGGGACGAGGACGACTTCTTTGCGATGACCATGGCCTACCTGCGCCATGCCCATGAAGACGGCGTGGTGCATGCGGAGATATTCTTCGACCCGCAGACCCACACCGAGCGCGGCATCGCCATGGGCACGGTGGTGAACGGCATCACCCGCGCCCTGAAAGAAGGTGAAGCGCAGTTCGGCATCACCTCCAGGCTCATTCTCTGTTTCCTGCGCCACCTGAGCGAGGAAGCGGCCATGCAGACCCTGGAACAGGCCCTCCCCTACAAGGAGCATCTCGTCGCCGTGGGGCTGGATTCTTCCGAGCGCGGCCATCCGCCTTCCAAGTTCGCGCGGGTGTTCGAGCGCGCACGCCGGGAAGGCCTGCTCACCGTGGCGCATGCCGGCGAGGAAGGTCCGTCCGAGTACATCTACGAGGCCCTGGACCTGCTCAAAGTGAAACGCATAGACCACGGCGTGCGCTGCGAGGAGGATCCGGCGCTGGTGCAGCGGCTCGCCCACGAGCGCATGCCGCTCACCGTCTGTCCGCTGTCAAATGTCAAGCTGCGGGTGTTCAAGCGCATCGAGGACCACAACCTCAAGCGCCTGCTCGACCGCGGGCTGTGCGTGACGGTGAATTCCGACGATCCGGCCTATTTCGGCGGCTACGTGCACGCCAACTACACGGCAGTGGCCGACGGCCTGGGCCTCGGCCGCGCCGATCTGGCGCAACTGGCGCGCAACTCCATCCAGGCGTCCTTCCTCGACGCCGGGACCAAGGAGCTGTGGCTGGCGCGCATTGAAGCTCTAGCCGTGGCATGAACGACAAGCTGCTGCGGAACGACTGGCATCCCGTGGCCGCGGCCACGCTGCCCGCCGGCCAGTCCGTAGCCGCCGAACTGCTCGGCCAGCCGCTGTGCATCTGGCGCGACGCCGCCGGCGTGGTGCATGCCTGGGAAGACCGCTGTCCGCACCGCGGCACCCGCCTGTCCATCGGCCGCGTCGACGGCGACAAGATCATCTGCGCCTACCACGGCTGGCAATTCGATGCGCGTGGACGGTGCACGTTGATGCCGGCCGACCCGGCTTTCAAACCCTCGGCCAATGCCTGCGCCAAAACCTACGCCGTCACGGAACGCTATGGCCTGATCTGGGTCTGCATGGGCGAGCCGGCCGGCGACGTGCTGCCCTTTCCCGAATACGCCGACGAGCACCTGCGCAAGGTGCTGTGCGGCCCCTACGACGTGGCCTGTTCGGGCCCGCGCATTGTCGAGAACTTCCTCGACATGGCACACTTCGCCTTCATTCATGATGGAATACTCGGCACGCCCGAGCACACCGAGGTGCGCGACTACACCGTGGCACCCTTCGACGACGGCGCGGGCGGCAGCGGCATCCTCGCCACACAGTGCTTTGCCTGGCAGCCGCAGACCAACAGCCTGGCGCACGGCGGCAGCGCGGTGGAATACACCTACCGCGTGGTGCGCCCGCTCACCGCCATTCTCACCAAGCTGCCCCAGGCCCAGCAGGATTTCCGCGAGGCCATCAGCCTGCACGTGCAGCCCGTGGGCGAGGAAACGAGCCGGGTGTGGATCATCCTCGCCATGACCAATTTCGTGCAAGCCGAACAGGATCTGCGTGCTTTCCAGGACCGCATCTTTTTGCAGGACAAGCCCATTCTGGAGAACCAGATTCCGAAAAAGCTACCGCTTGCACCCAAGGCCGAGTTGCATATGCGCTGGGACCGCATGTCCGTGGCCTATCGACGTTATCTGACTGAGCGCGGCCTGCATTACGGTGTTATTCGTGAAAGCGTGCACCCCTCATGAAGCTGGCGACGCCCGCGACAAAGATCAAAGGCGCGACAGCGGCGTTCCGAGGCTCCATTCTCGATTTCCATGACGATCCCCGCCGCGCTGCGGATGCAGCGCGCTTCGTGGAAGACGGCATCCTGCTGGTACGCGATGGCCGGATCGAGGCCCGCGGCTCCGCCGCGGTAGTGCTCCCTCAAGTGCCGCCCGGAGTCCAGGTCACCGACTACTCCGGCCGTTTGATCGTGCCCGGCTTTGTCGACGCGCACATCCACTATCCGCAGACCGACATCATCGCCAGCCATGGCAAGCGCCTGCTCGACTGGCTGAACGACTACACCTTTCCAGCCGAGGGCGCTTTCGCCGATGAGATGCATGCCTCATCAGTGGCGGAGTTCTTCCTTGATGAATTGCTGCGCAACGGCACCACCACGGCGGTTGTCTATCCGACCGTGCACAAAGGCTCGGTGGATGCCTTCTTCTCCGCCGCCGAGCGCCGCAACCTGCGCATGCTGTGCGGCAAGGTGCTCATGGACCGCAACGCACCGGAGTTCTTGCGCGACGAGGCCGAATCGGCCTACCGCGACTGCCAGGAACTGATCGCGCGCTGGCACGGGCGCGGGCGCCTGGTGTACACCGTCACGCCGCGCTTCGCCGCCACCTCCACCGAACGGCAACTGGAACTCGCCGGCAAGCTGATGGACGAGCATCCCGGCCTGCGCCTGCAGACCCACATCGCCGAGAACCCCGAGGAAATCCAGTGGGTGCGCGAACTCTTCCCCTGGAGCAAAAACTACCTCGACGTGTACGACCGCTTCGGCCTGGTCCGCCCGGGCGCGCTGTACGGCCATTGCATCCACCTCGACGACGCGTCGTGGCGGCGCCTGGCCGAGGCCGGCGCCACGGCCGTGCACTGCCCCACTTCCAACCTGTTCCTGGGCAGCGGCCTGTACGACTATGACCGCGCCGAGCGTGAAGGCGTGCCCACAGCCATCGGCACCGACGTGGGCGGAGGCACCTCGTTCTCCATGCTGCGCACCCTGCACGAAGCCTACAAGGTGGCGCAGATGGGGCGGCGGGCTTTCAATTCATCCGATGCATTCTACCTGGCCACGCTGGGCGGGGCGCGAGGGCTGGGGCTGGAGGATTGCATCGGGAATTTTGACGCCGGGAAAGAAGCCGACTTCGTGGTGCTCGATCCCGATGCCACGCCGCTGCTGGCGCGGCGCATGGCCACGGCGAAGACGCTGGGGGAGAAGTTGTTCGTGCTGATGATGCTGGGGGATGACCGGGCGATCAAAGAAACCTACGTTCTAGGGGCAGCTGCCCGTCCTGCGGTTTGAGCTGGCGACATCCGCCGTAGCATTACTTTGCCCTGCGCATTTCCTTAATGATTTTATCGGTCTCACCACCGTCTTCCCGTCCATCGGCAAACCGGCGTACATAGTCAAACACGTCGCGTTCGGCGAGTCTCACCACTTGGCCCGCATGCAGAGTCGTTTTCTGCACAGGCTCGTCTTCCAGCAGGCCTTCGATGCTGGTTTCACTCCATCGCGTGATACGGACCCACATCATTTCCGTCGTGCTTCCGCGAGACGCAAAGGGCGCCTTGACCAGAATGAACTCGCCTGGTTGAAGACCTGCCGCGAAGGCAGCTTTCAACGCCGGCAGTTTTGCCTTCGCCCTGCGGCTGGCATCATTCAAAGCCTTGTCGTCGTCACGAATCGCCGTCACTGAATCTTGCCGGTCAAACGCCGCCGCCACCATATTTTGCTGCTTGGCATGGATGTCGGGACCCGGATACCTTTCCATGCTCACTTCGAGAAGCCGGTTTTCGGCATCGCCGTCCTCGCGGATGCCCTTCCTGACCGCTAAACGCGCGACCGCCCGTGGCTGCAACCGCAGTCGTGCCGATGGCGGCCCTCTGAACGCCGGATGTCGGATGGAGTCGAAGTCGAGATCAAATTCCCGATTCCCGCTAAAGGTCGCGCCTTCAGCCATGGCCTGGCAGAAGGCATGCACGACGTGACTCAATGGATCTCCCAATGAAGGATCGACATCGTTGATCACCACATCAGGCAAGCCGAATTTACCCATACCCAGAGTGACGGCGCGAAGCCGTTCCCCGCTGCGATAGGCGTGAACGATGATATGTTTCCTGACATCGGGGACACTGTCACTCGATTCGATCCGATGCGCCCGCCAAGCATCAGGCGTGAACACCTCGCGGGTTTGTTCGTCCCAAACCAATCCGTCCGTTTCGCGTGCCACTTGTTCCGCGAGCCGATTGGCCGCGGCCAACACGGTCCAAACCTTCGTTTTAGAATGAGTGAAACCCAGGATCAGCGCGGTCTTCGAATTCTGCAATGCCTTGGCCTGCTGCAGGCTCAGCCCCCGACCGGAATACTGCAGATTAGCCATTCCCGGCGGCGCGTAGTTGTGCTGAACGTCTTTTTCCAGACGTATCGACAGTTCGGGTTGCGCAGGGCTCTGCGAGGGTGAATCGACAACGTGCCATCCAGCGTCCAGTTTTGATGCCAGTCTCTTCAGTGCTTGCCGCGGATCACTATCCGGCTTGGGAAGGTAGTACACGGCAAATTCAAAGCTGACGACGTTCGCCATGGGCGAGCCAATGGGTACCACGTCACCAGTCCCGGCGGCCTTGACTCCAGGTATGCAGATGACAATACCAATGCACAACGAGACAATCCATCGCAAAACAAGATGGGTTGCGCAGACATCCAGCCTGAGATTGCGATCCATGATGACCTTCAGGGATTGAGGTGCCGCATGATATGCCATCCTCAAAGACCTGATCGACCGGATCAATTGCCGGAGCGATGCCTTTAGCGGATCAACGCCGCGATCACATACCCCTGCTCATACGCCGCCTCATCGCAATTCTCATCCGGCGCATCACGGTCCACCACCAGGAAATCGCCGCCGTGCAGCGGCAGCAGCGAGTGATGCCAGGTGCCGCGGCGGAAATTGATGCCCTGCCGGCCGTTGGTGAGAAAGGCCAGCGGCGGTTCCGGCGCGTTGCCGCCCGGCGCGACCACCACCAGGAAAGGCATCTGGTGCATGGGCACGAAAGCCTGGGTGCCTTCGGGATGCCGCTCCATGCCGCGCACGACGAAGGGCAGTTGCACCGGCTCGCTGCGGAATATGCTCAGCACCGTTCGGCCGCCGGTCATGTCGACACCGGCAAGGTCATGGAAACGCATGGCGCGGCCGTCATTCACCGCGTAGGCCTTCGACTGCGTCTCCGTCCCGGCCTCGATCACGTCCCCGTACGCCGCGAACGCCTCGCGCGTGAGCGCTCGAACGGTGAGCACCTGGCTCATGAACGGGCTGGGTTGCCCCACACACGGATGCGGCTCACCCCACCGTCGGGAATGATGTTCAGCCGGATGTGGCTCACCGCGCCGAGGTCATTCAACTGCGCAAACTCGTGGATGGCGTCGGCGGATAACTTCTGCTCGGACAGCAGCACCGGCCAGAACATGGACTGGGCGATGACCGCGCTGCCCGGCACCGCCGCCACCAGCGCCGCCTGCACCGAGCAGCGGTCGGGATAGTTGCCCTTGAAGTGCGCGGTGTCGATGACGATCTTCGCGATCCGACCCGGATGGCCGAGTTCGATGATGGACCAGTCGTTGCCCGGCTCGCGCCGGCGCCTTGTCTCCCAGCCGTCGCCCATGTTCACGCCGCGTCCCGGGGCCAGCATGTTGGAGGGGCGGCCGAAGTGGGCGTCGTTGCAGGCGACGGCGCGGGCGCCGCTCTGGATGGCTGCAAGGTCATACAGTTCGCTCGCAGAGCGAGCCGACCAGTCGCAGGCCACCTTGCCATACACGCGCAATCTTGCGACACCGCCATCGGGAAAAATGTTCAGGCGCAGGTGCGTCCAGGTGCTGCCTGCGCCGAAGTCGGCGTGGGGAATGTAGTGGTGCGAATTGCCCTTCAACGCCATGGCCGGCACCAACGTGGTCCATTCGGTGGCGGCGCCGGGCACGTCTTCGGCACTGCGGCAGCACTCGATCGACGCGGCCTGGGGATAGTTGCCGGTGAAGTGGCTGGTGTCGATGTCGAAGCCCTTGATGACGCCGGGCAGCCCCAGGCGCACCACGCACCAGTCGTGGCCCGCGTCGCGGCGGCGGCGCGTTTCCCATCCGTCCATCCACTTGCCCACGGGACCGTACTTGTCCGGAATGAACACCGCCGGCGCCACGCCCAGCAGCCCTTCCTTGGGGGCGAAGAACTCGTCGCTGGCGGAGACGGCGCGCGCGCCGAGCCGGGGATCGGCGAGGTTCACCCACTCGGTAACAAAGGAGGGGACGGGATTGGAGTCCATGCTCACGAGGCGATCAAATCATGCAGGCGGAAACGGGCGATGCGGCCGATCTGCGCAAGACACTCGGCGAATTCCTGCCTGGAGTCGTTCCTGAGACGAGCCTGCATGCGCGCAATGATGCCATCGGTGTCCAGACCGCGCACGGCCACGACGAAAGGGAAACCGAAGTAGTCCAGGTAGGCTTTGTTGAGCTTTTGCAATTGCTCCATCTGCGCGGCGGTGCATTGGTCAAGGCCTGCCCCCGACTGCTCGCTGCGGGAGGCGTCGGTGAGGGTCGAAGGATCGGCCTGCCGGCCCTTGAGCTGGGGGTGGGCGCGGATCAGGGCCAGCTGTTCCATTTTGCTGGCGGACCGGACTTCCTTTTCCATTCGAGCGTGCAACGCGTCCACGCTCGCGTACGGACGGCCGTTGGCCACGCGCGCGGCCACCCACGGCGAGTGCTCGTAAATCTTCCCAAGCCGGGCTTCAAACGCGTCCCGGTCCATGGCGTTCAGTTCATCCAGCGCGATTTTGTCGCTCATGATGTCCATTGACGTCATTTGTAGGGGTGATGCTCGATCCAGTGCCTGGCGATGTCGATGCGCCGGCAGATCCACACCTTGTCGTGCTTCTGCACGTGGTCGAGAAAGCGCGCCAAGGACGCCAGCCTTGCCGGCCGGCCGGCGATGCGGCAGTGCAGGCCGATGGAGAGCATTTTGGGCACGCTCTCGCCCTCGGCGTACAGCACGTCAAAGGCGTCGCGCAAATAGGTGTAGAACTGGTCGCCGCTGTTGAAGCCCTGGGGAGCAGTGAAGCGCATGTCGTTGGTGTCCAGGGTGTAGGGCACGACCAAGTGTGGCTTGCCGGACACCTCTTCCCAGTACGGCAGGTCGTCGCTGTAGGAATCGGCGTCGTAGAGGAACCCCCCGTGCTCCACCACCAGCCGCCGCGTGGCCTCGCTGGTGCGGCCGGTGTACCACCCGAGCAGCGGCTGCCCCGTGAGCTTGGTGATGGTGTCCACGCACAGGCGCAGGTGCTCGCGCTCGGTGGCCTCGTCCACCCCGTGGTAGTTGATCCAGCGCCAGCCGTGGCCGGCGATCTCGTGGCCGGCCGCCACGGCGTGCCTGGCCACGTCGGGGTTGCGCGCCAGCGCCATGCCCACGCCGAAAATCGTCAGCGGCAGGCCGCGCCCCTCGAACAGCCGGAACAGCCGCCACACCCCGGCGCGGCTGCCGTATTCGAACAGCGATTCCATGCTCATGTGGCGCGCGCCCTCGAAGGGCAGCGCGCCGATGATTTCGGACAGGAAGGTCTCCGACGCCGCGTCGCCGTGCAGGATGGTGTTCTCTGCGCCCTCCTCGTAGTTCAGCACGAACTGCAGCGCGATGCGCGCGCCGCCCGGCCAGTGGGCCTGCGGCGGATTGGGGCCGTAGCCGATGAGGTCGCGCGGGTAGCCGGGCTCGAAAGAAGAAGGCTTGGTCATGGTCTGGTTGTGTTCAGTGCGGCGCGCCGGCGTCGATCCAGGCGATCACCTGGGCGCGCTCGTCGTCGGTCATCTGCGTGAGGTTGCCGATGGGCATGGTCCTGGCCGCCAGTTGCTGGCGCATCTGCGCCGTCTGAACGAGGATGCGCTGGGGCGTGTCCAGCATAACGCCCTTGGGCGCGGCGCTGAATCCCGGCTGGGTGGGCTTCTCGGCGTGGCACACCGCGCAGCGCTGGGTGACAATGCCCTGCACATGGGTGAAGCCGGCTATGGCCACGGGCGCTGCCGCATTTGAGGACGCTGCAGTCGACGCCTCGCGCGGAACCATGAGGCCAACTGCGCCCGCGAGGATCACCACCCCCGCCACCGCGGGCCAGGGCGATACCTCCACCTGGCCTTCCTTGTGCCGGGCCACGAACCAGGCGCGAATCAGCGCGCCCGAAGCCGCCAGCGCGATCAGCGCCAGCCAGTTGTAATGCGCGCCGTAGGTGCCGGCGTAGTGGTTACTGATCATGGCGAACAGCACCGGCAGGGTGAAATAGGTGTTGTGCACCGAGCGCTGCTTGCCGCGCAGGCCGGGGCCGGGATCGAGCGGCCGGCCCTCGGCCTTGGCTTTCACCAGTTCGCGCTGGCCAGGGATGATGACGAAGAACACGTTGGCCACCATGATGGTGCCGAGCATGGCGCCGAAGTGGATGAAGGCGCCGCGGCCACTGAAAACATGACATAGACCGTAGGCCGCCGCGGCGACCAATATTGCGAGCACCAGGGCGAGCAGACGCTCGTTCCTGGCCAGGGATGACTTGCATAGCAGGTCGTAGACAATCCAACCCGCTACCAACGTGCCGATGCCGATGCCAGTCGCCGCACCCGTGCCGATATCGGCCACATTCCTGTCGATCAGATACACGTTGGCCTGGACATAGTAGATCAGGCACAGCATGAAGAAGCCCGACAGCCAGGTGGTGTAGGCCTCCCACTTGAACCAATGCAAAGGGTCGGGGAGGAAGTCGGGGCCGGTGGGGTATTTGCGCGCGTTGTAAAACCCGCCGCCATGCACAGCCCAGACTTCGCCACTGACACCTTGCATGGGGGACTTCAACGGCAGCAGGTGGTTGTCCAGCCAGACGAAGTAGAAGGAGGCGCCTATCCAGGCGATGCCGGCGATCAAGTGCAGCCAGCGGCCAAGCAGATTCAACCAATCAAGAAAATACGCTTCCATCAATCTATTAAGATTTCCGCGCTGCGAGATCGTCATTCCGGCGCGAGCGGGAATCCAGGCGCTTCTCGGCTCGATGTTGTTCTCGTTGGCCCGCCGCTGTCGCGGCGGTAGGGCCTTCTTCTCCGCTATCGCGCGAGCTTTTCAGGGTGCTGGATTCAACTGCCCGGAGCAGTTGGGCCGATACTGCGATGGCGATGGCTGCCGGCAGCTTGCTGTCTATGCCATCCACCCCGATGGGGCAGGTGATGCGGGCGATCTGTTGCGGCGTGAATCCCTGGCGTTCCATGCGGTGCCTGAACTTGGCCGCCTTGGTCTTGGAACCGATGAGGCCCGTCCAGGCGAAATCGCCTCGAGCGAGCAGCGCCTTGCAGATGTCGTAGTCGAGATCATGGCTGTGGGTGAGGACAATGTGGAAGGCCCCGGGTGGCGCGTGCTTTGCCTCGTCGGCTGGCGTGTCACTCACAAGCACCGTCACATCGTCCGGCAGCTTGCCGGTGAGGCTGGGTGCGAACTGCTCCTCCCGGCTGTCCACCCAGGTGATGCGATAAGGCATACCTGCCAGCGTGCGCACCAGCGCCGATCCCACGTGGCCGGCGCCGAATATCCACACATCAGTCCGCGCGGGATCGATGCGCTCAGCTAGCGTGGTTTCTTCGCGCAGTCCCGCAAGAACAGCCGACGGTGTATCGGATTCGCATTCAACCAAAGCTCTCTGTATCGGTCCAGTCGCATCGATGCGCGTCCGCAATACCACGGGCCGACCACTACGGCTCGCGGCGCGTGCCTCCTCGATGAATGCAATGTCTTTTGTGGAAAAGCGCTCGAACCACAACTCCACCACGCCTCCGCAGCACTGCCCCAGGGTGGCGCCCAGCGACAGCCGGTCGAAGCGGCCGGGCGCTCCCTCTTCGAGCATGGCGCGTGCAATGCCGATGGCCTTCCACTCCATGTGCCCGCCACCGATGGTGCCCGAGATACCCCCCCTGCTCACAAGCATGCATGCCCCGGCTTCGCGCGGCGCCGAGCCTAGCACGTTGGCCATGACCACGCGCACCACCGCGGGTTCATTCTCCAACCGCTCGGTAAGGGCGTCCAGCCAATGCTTCATGCCGTCACCGCCTTTGAATCCGCCGCACTCGGTTCGCGCTGGAGGGATTCTATGGCGCGCAGGATGTTCTCTGGCGTGGCTGGCGCAATGAGAGGAGGTCGGCTGCCCGGCTTGCAGGCCGCCACGGCGTCACGCACAGCGAGCAGCACCGAGATGGCCAGCATCAGCGGCGGCTCGCCCACGGCCTTGGAACGGTAAATGGTGTCTTCGACATTGGGCAGATCGACCAGGCGCACCGTTGCCTTCACCGGCCAGTCGCGGGCGGTGGGAATCTTGTAGGTGGATGGTGCGTGCGTTTTAAGCTCGCCACGCGCATCCCAACACAGCTCCTCGCTGGTCAGCCAGCCCATTCCCTGCAGAAAACCGCCCTCGATCTGGCCGATGTCCACGGCGGGATTCAGCGAGCGGCCCACGTCGTGCAGGATGTCCACGGCCAGCAGGCGCATCTCGCCCGTGAGCGTGTCCACGACCACTTCCGACACCGCCGCGCCGTAGGCGAAATAGAAGAACGGCCGCCCGGTGAGCGACACCCGGTCATAGTGGATCTTGGGCGTGCGGTAGTAGCCCGCCGCGGACAGCGAGATACGGGACGAATAGGCCTCGCGCACGAAGGCGGCGAACTCCATGCCGTTCGCGCCCAGGACGACGCGGCCGTTGTCGAAGTGCACTGCTTCCGGTTCGAGCTTGTAGCGCTCGCAGGCGAACGCCACCAGGCGCGCGCGCAGGGTGCGCGCCGCCGCCTGCGCCGCCTTGCCGTTGAGGTCGCTGCCCGAAGAGGCGGCCGTGGCCGAGGTGTTGGGGACCTTGCTGGTGTCGGTGGCGGATACACGCACGCGCGCCAAGGGCAGGCCCAGCTCCTCGGCCACCACCTGCGCCACCTTGGTGAACAGCCCCTGGCCCATTTCCGTGCCGCCATGGTTCAGGTGCACGGAGCCGTCCTGATAAACATGCACCAGGGCGCCGGCCTGGTTCATATGGGTAAGCGTAAACGAAATGCCGAACTTCACCGGCGAAATCGCCAGACCGCGGAGCCAGAGTCGATCGGTCGTATTGACTGCTTCAATGTGTGCCAGGCGATTGCGGAAATCGGACGACGCAATCAGCGTGTGCATGATTTCCGCGAGATGATTCTTCTTGAAAATCTGACCATACGGTGTGATGTTGTGCAGGCCGACGCCGTACAAGTTCACGAGCT
>DATNCF010000306.1:0-11764 GCA_035571675.1 Burkholderiales bacterium
GTCCGGGAATCCGCCCGGGCTCAGGCGGCTGCGCACGCAGGCGGCTTTCGAATGCGATTTTTCCGGACCGGGGCTGGGCTGCGGCTTCCGCCTCCAGGCCCGGAGCGACCAACGCGCGGCGCTGGAGAAAATGGGCCGCGACGGCAAGCGGGTGCTGCGCTTGCGCACCGAGCCGGGCGACGATCACATCGTCGGCAGCGGCGACATGGAGCGCAGCGACGTGTACCTGAGCCAGGAAGACACCGGATGCTACGAGGGCCGCGAGCAATGGTGGCAGCACAGTCTGCTGTTCCCGGACGATTTCGCCATGCCCACCTGGCAGATGTACGTGGTCTTCGATTTCCACGGTACGGGATCGGGTCCGCAGGCCAATTTCCACCTCAATTTCGCCCCGCAGAAGGACCTTGCCTTGCCTGGGAACCTGATTTTCCGCGGCTACGGCGGCACCGCCGCCAACAATTGGGGCGAGTACAAGGCCGTGATCGGACCGGTGCGCAAGCAGGCCTGGTACGACTTCGCCTACTACGTGCGCTGGTCCTCGGGCGAGGATGGCTTCATCGAGGGTTGGGTGAACGGCGAGCACAAGCTGTCGCATCACGGCCCCACCCTGTTCAAGGGGGAGGGCTGCTACCTGAAGCTGGCCAACTACCACACCCCGGTGTGCAACCCCTTTCCGGGCTGCCGCGGGCCGGCCAGTTCGGTGATCCACGGACCGTTGCGGCGCGAGGACGTGATCGACGCGGCCCGGCCCCGCTGAGGCCCCCCGCGCTTTCCCGCGCGGCTTTCTCCAGGGCGGTTTCGTCGCGCCCCCGCGCTCTTTCGCCGCCCTGTTTCGCCCTACAGCCGCAGCTTCCGGTTCACGAGGTAGTCCAGCACCTGCAGCCGGCCGCAGGCGCCCAAGGTGTGGATGCGCTGCACGTCCCTGCGCCAGCCTGGCGCGATGCGGCGCACCGCCGTCTCACGGTAGGCCTGTTCGTTGAGCAAGTCCACGCGATTTATCCAGATGGAGTGGCCGTACGCCACCGAGCAGTCCTGGCTGAGCCGGTAGAGCTGCCCCTGGCGCGTGAACAGCGGTCCGGCGCAGCGCGCGTGGCGCACGTCGGAAATGACGGGATTGCGCGGATGGGCAATCCAGGGGCCCAGCGGCGAAGAACTCCAGTACAGGTGCAGCTCATCGCTGCTGCTCGCGCCGGGCTCGGCCACGTTGACGAACATCCACCAACGGTCCTCGGCCTGCCACAGCGTGGCATCGTAGGCGCTGATGTTCCGCAGCAGCACGCGGCACGGCGTCCAGCGCCGGGGAAAATCCTCGCAGCGGTACAGTTGCAGCAGGCCGCTCTCGGCGCTCTCCGGCAGCATGTAGAGGCCGCCCTGCCAGCGGAACACGAAGGGATAGGACAGGTGGTAGTCCTCTTCCAGGGCAACCTGCGGCTCGCCCGGCTGGCCGTTCTCGGACACCTCGACCGCCATGATGCGGCCGCGCCCCGTGTCGTACGGCAGCTCCTCGAAGAAGATGAAGTAGCGGCCCTCGTGCTCCACCGCGAACGGATCGGCCCAGAAACGGTCCTTGGGCGGAATCAGGTAGCGCAGGCGCTCCAGCGGGCGGTCGGGATGCGCCTCGTCGAGGAAGCGGTAGGCGATTTGCCATTGCGGGCGCCAGAACATGCGCGACGCCTGGTTGGCCGCCACGTTGGACAACAGCCGCCACGACAGCCGCCCCAGCGCGAAGAGCGTGGGCGCGGGCAACGCCGGATAGCGCGCCGGAAGTTCCATGGCGCGGTCGGCGAGCCCGTCATTGAGGGCCTCGTCCTCGCGCAGGCTGCCCAGCAGGCGGCCGAACAGCCCCACGCCCTTGCGCAGGCAATCCAGGCGGTTGAGCCGCGCCGAGTTGCTCACGGTCGCGCCGAAGGTGCGGTACAACAGCCCTTCATTGTGGTCCGCGTAGTTGACCAGGGTCATGCTGGTGATGGGGCTGCGGCTGGCCACTTCCATGGCGCCCGCCCAGGTGCTCACGGCGGGGACGCCGCGGCCGATTTCCAATCCCCATACGCCGCGCGGAATACCCTTGTCATGCGCGGCGTGGTGCAGGCCGCGGCGCAGAATGGAAGCGATCCGCCTTCCCGGCGCCTCGCCGCAGAAACACAGCCACAGGTCGACGCCGCAGGCGCGCAGGCGCGCCGCGCCCTGCTCATCGGGATGCCAGCCCTCCTTGCCGCGCTCGGCCTTGAATTCCAGCGCCGGCATGCGCAGCAGGGCGGCCACATCGACCGGGGCGAACAGCTTTTCGTCCTGGCAGCGCATGTGCATGTCCAGCCGGTCGAAAGAACGGTGCAGGTGGCCCGCCAGCGAAGGGCGCCGGCACCCTGTTCCCACCGCGACCGCGGCCAGGGTGACGCCGGGCCGGGCCAGCGTCTGGTTCATCGCCTCAAGCACCCAGCGCTCCTGCAGGCGGTCATCCAGCAGCACGCCCAGACGAAGTTCCCTCGGCTCGATGTCGGCCTCGATCTGCACGGCGCTCATGAGGCTGCGCTCATCGGCATCGTGCTCATGACAGGCTCAACGCGTGCCGCTCGCGGCCCTTCACCGCGCGCAGGTAGGTTTCCGAGGTTGAACGGGCGATGACCGGCCAGGACAGGTTCTCCTGGGCAAAGCGCGTGGCATTGAGCGCCAGCGAATCGCGAAGGCGGCGTTCCAGCAGCATCTTTTCCATGGCGTCCGCGAGCGATTCGCCGTCGCGGGGCGGAACGGTGAGGCCGGTCCGGCCGTCTATGACCACTTCCGGCAGGTCGCCGACGTCGGTGGCGATGACCGGTCGCGAATAAGCGAAGGCCATGGCGCTCACGCCGCTTTGCGTGGCGTCGGTGTAGGGCAGCACCACGCTCATGGCGCGCCGGAACAGCCCCGGAATCTCCGCGGCCCCGATGTAGCGGTCGATGAGTTCCACCCAGCGGCTGGAGGCGATGCGATCGCGGTAACGGGTCAGATCCTCTCCGGTGCCGGCCACGACCAGCCTGAAATCATGGCCGCGCTGATTCAGGATGTCGCCGGCGTCAAGCAGGTAGCGCAGTCCCTTGTAGGATTCGATGCGCCCGAAGAACAGGAAGGTGCCGGGCTCGTAGCCATTGATGTCCGCGGCGCCCGGGCAGCCCAGCACCCCGTGGGGAATGACGTCGACGCTGGCGGCAATGCCCGGCGACAGCGCGTCGAGTTCTTCGCGCATGCGCGGCCCGTGCACGATGATGCGAGTGGCGCGCTCGCGGAACCAGGTGACGATCTTCCAGGTCGGGCTGTGCTTCTCGAGATCGCTCCCCGAATGCGGCACCGGGTCGTGCACGGTGAGGATGACCGGAATGCGCCGGCGCCAATACAGGTGCGTCCAGCCGAGCAGGGTGGGGCGCTGTTCCTGCATATGCAGGACCTGTGGATCAAACTCCTCCACGATTCGGTTGATCATTGAGCTGCTGAGCAGGTAACGGGGGTCGCGCCGCCGGCGCAGCGTGACCATGCGCAGCCGCACCTTGGCGCGGAGCTGTCTGACCAGGTCGGCGGACAACTCGTCGCGCGCGTTGTCCGCGCGCAGCACCAGCAGCACTTCGTGCTGGGCCGCCAGCGCCAGCGCCAGGCGGCCTGCATACTCGGCGAAGTGCAGCGCAACCAGGGCTATTTTCAATGTACACACCCCGGCTTGCCAGGCTCCCGGATCAGGTGGCTTACTTTGGCGAGCGACTCGGGTCCGAGAAAGATGAAATTGTTGACGTACAGGCTTTCCGTGCCTGCGTCGTAGCGGATGTTGCCGATGACCTGGTGCAACCCCGCGTCGAACGTTCGAATCGGCAGCAGCCGCTGGCCGCGGAAAAAATAGCCCTGGTAACCGAGCCCTTCCAGGAAATCGCTGACCGCGCCCACCGATCCCGGCTTGTGCCGCTCCTCGATCTCCACGATAAGGACGGGGTGGTGCTCGCGCAGCAGGCGTTCGGCCCCGCGCAGGACAGCCTCCTCATGCCCCTCGACGTCGACCTTCACGCAACCCACCGGCATGGGAAAGCGATAGTCATCCAGGCGCCGGACCGGAACCCGGAGGATCTGCACCGCGCCGGCGCGCTCGACGGGATTGGAGGTTTCGATACTGCTGCGTCCCGCGTCTCCGACCAGCACGCGCAATGTCTCCTCTCCCGAATGGTCGGACAGGGCCACGTTCTCGATGCTCAGCCGCGGATCGGGGTGCGGTGACAGGCGGCTGGCAATGAAGGCGGCGGCATCCGGCCTGGGCTCGAAAGCGTAGCAACTGCCGAAATGCGCCAGCAAATGGGCGGCATAACTGCCCAAGGAAGCCCCAACGTCGATCGCGGCCCGGCGCTTGTCCGCAAAATACGGCAACAGCCTCAACTCGGGATCGAAATAACCGATCCTGTGGGCCATGAACTTCCAGTACCAGGGGGCCGGGAGCACGGCCTTGAGCGCCATCCGCGCCTGTGTTTTCAACGTCATCATGTCGCTTCGCTCTCCCTTTTGAAAAGAAAACGGGTGCGCCTGGCCACGGTGTCCACGAGGCCCGCTCTCTCGACGTCGTTGAGCAGGCTGATCCAGCCGGTGATGGAGTACAGCACCGCGAAGCACAGCATCCCCGCCAGGGTGTTCCAGAACGTTGAGCCCGTCATGTGGTCCGTGACCTCGCGGCTGCCCCACGCGAGAACAATGCCGGTCACGGTGATCACCAGCACGTCCGGCTTGAAGGGCAGGGCGCCGATGGAGCGCCGCACGAACGCAATGCGCGCCGCGTTGGCCACCAACGTGGCCGCGCAGGTCGCGGCCGCGGCGCCCAACTGGCCATAGGCCGGCACGGCGATCCAGCAGGCCAGCGCCGACAGCACCAGTCCCACCGCCAGTATCTTGAGCTCGAGCAGGTGCTTTCCCGTCATGGACAGCGCCCAGCCGCAGGGCGCGAACACCAGGAACACATACTGTGCGGTCGCCAGCCACACCACCACCGGCTGGGATATCGAATAGGACGAGCCGAACAACAGGGTGATCTTGGAGCCCCAGAACAGGAACACCGCGAAGATGGGCGCCGTGACCAGGGATATCCAGCGCGCGTTCTGCGACAGCACCCGCACCACGCCTTCGCGGTCGCCCTTGAAGTGGCGCTCGGCCACCAGCGCGCCCAGGCCCTGCCCGATGGCCGCGCCGCCGATGCCCATCTGCAGCAAGAGCATTTTCACCAGCGAGTACTGGCCCAGTTCCTGGGCGCTGGCGAAGCGCCCGAGGGTGAGCGTGTCGATGGTGCTGGTCAGCGTGGTGACCAGCGCCGCCATGGCCAGCACCCACGAGTAGCCGACGACCTGAAAGGCGTCCGGCCACGCGCGGCCGGCCGGATCGGCGCTGTTGCGGAAATCCGAGTGCGCGCGCCAGGCCAGGAACAGCGCGGCGACGCAGGAGGCGATGCTCGTCCCCACGACCACGGCCCACAGCCGCCAACCCAGCGCGAACAGCGCCAGGATGACGCCAAGCCTGACGGTGGGCAGCAATATGGACTCGGCCAGCACGCTGGGCGCGAGCTTGAGAATGCCGCGATAGGCCCCCCCCAGCACGGCGATGTCGGTGAGGAACGGCAGGCCCAGCGCCAGGACCAGCAGCACTTCGCCGAAATGGGCATGGCGGTACACCGTGTTCTCGAGCAGGCTTCCCAGGCCGAGCCCCAGCGCCAGCGGCGGCAGCAGCGCGATGCCGCCCGCCAGCAGCCGCAGCCGCAGCAGCACGCGCGCCGGCGCGGCGGGGGCGGCCGAGCCGCGCGTCTCGCCGAAGAAGCGCTGCAGGCCGATGTCCAGCCCCAGCCGGGTCAAGATGCCGGTGACGTCGAGCAGGCTGCGCGCCAGCACGAATATGCCGTAGTCCGCCGCGCCGATCACCCGCGCCACCAGCAGCCCGGCTACCAGCGACACGCCCTGCTGATAGGTGGTTCCCGCAGCTACCAATGAGGCACGGCCGATGACCCTATGCGGCGCCGATTCGTCTGAATGGGTCGTCATTGCGGAAACGGCTCCTGACCTTGACGGTACGTGTTGCGGCGGCCCGGACCAGCGAGTGGCGCCAGATGACGGCCAGGAACATGAAGAACATGCCCGCGATGCGGCCGTCGCTCAGGTTGAACAGGGTGACGAAGGTCACGGCGAACGTGAGCAGGCCGGCGAACGCCGCGATGCTCTCGGTGCGGGCCGCGTCGTCGACGCCGCCGCGCGCGATGATCAGGGCGGCGCGCCGCAGCGTGTCGCCCGCCACCAGCAGCGCCGCCACGGCGCCCACGATGCCGCCCTCGTACAGAATTTTCAGGTATCCGCTTTCGGGCTGATCGGGCACGTAGGACACGCCCTCGGCCGCGCCGATGCCGTAAAAGTTCGTCACCGTGGGCCGCGTCTCCATCAGGTAGGGCTGGAAGCTGCCCGGCCCGATGCCGAACAGCGGGTGATTGGCGAACATGTCCCAGGTGTCCACCCAGATGTTCACGCGGTCCATGATCTCGGTCCGGGATTCGAGCACGCGCTGGATCACCGCCGACGGCAGGATGTTCAGCCAGTTCTCCCAGGGCGTCATGGCGGCCATGAACGCGAGCACGCCCAGGGCCACCGCCACCACCAGCTTCGTGACGAGGTTCCAGCCGTTGAATATGAAGAAGGTGAAGGCGCACACCGCGATGCAGGCCAGGATGGCGCTGCGTGAAATCGTGGTCATGAGCGCGGCCGCGCCCATGATGATGGCCAGCCACACCAGCAGGCTCAGGGGCTGGCCGCGAAAGCGCCCGCGCACCGACAGCATGAAGAAGAAGGCCACCAGGCAGCCCAGGAAGGCGCCGGCGCGCTGCGGGTCCTGGAAAAAGCCGCCCGCGCGCCACACCGGGACGCCGCCCACGTAGGTCACCTGGTTGAGGTTGCCGCCGCGCATGCTGAGGTTGACGTGCAGCGAGGAGTCGATGAACAGGCCGGCCGCGATGACGATGGACACCAGCGCCATTAGCATGACCAGCCGCTCGAAGCCGCGCTCGCGCTTCAGCTCGTCCAGCACCAGCAGGAAGAAGGCGTAGCCGCCGAAAATGGCGAGGAATGAGATCAGCGAATGGGCGGGGTAGCGCGAAAACAGCACGCACGGCAGCAGCAGCAGCCATGCCGCCAGGAGCGATGGCGAGGGGAAAAAGGGGTCCTTGCCGGCTTCCGGGTTGAGCAGCTTCTTGACCACCAGTCCCAGGCCGAGCAGGATCATGCCCACGTCGAACACCGTCAGGCCCAGCCGCCCGGGCGGCACCTCCGCCGAAGCCAGCGGGAAGCAGGCGATGAGCGCGAGGAAGGCGAAGCGCAGCGGCTGCTTGCGGGTGGCAGCCAGCATGGCGGCCAGGCCGACCAGCGCCAGCACGGCGACGTAGTAAACCGAACGATAGCCGGCCTCGCTGCCGATGATGGCGGTGACCATGCCGATCAACAGGGCGCCGCCCAGTCCCAGGAGCCACAGCATCCACAGGCCTTCGCCCGCAGGCGCGCGGCGGCCCGTCCCCGTCGGGCGCGTCCCGTTTCCCGGGCCGTTCATCGGTACCGCGCGGCCGGTCATTTGAACTGGGCCGCCAGTTGCGGCATGGATTCCATGGCGTCGTCCCGGTCCACGCCGGCACGGCTGGCCGCGGACGGCGGAGCCGCCGCCGGGCGGGCCGGGGCGGCGCCGGCCGGGGCGTGCGCGGCCACCAGCGCGGCGATGCGGTTCAGGCTGCGCAGGTCGTCCAGGTCGATGTCATCGATGTTGATCTTGAAGCCGAATTGCTCCTCGAGCTGCATCAGCAGCTCGACGATCTGCAGGGAATCAACCAGCCCGCTCTCCAGCAGATCCGTGTCCGGCGAGGGGACGCAGATGTGCAGGCTTTCGCTAAACCAGTTGTTCAGGCGGACGATGATATCGGCGGTCACTTGAGTCCTCGCGCGTGCTTGTTCAGAGGGAATTCGTCGGAGGCGATTCTTCACACCGTGTGCGCCGGGCGGGCGGCATCGGCCGGGGCGGCCGCGGAGGCCGCCACCGCGGCCCGCGGCGCCGCCCTCGAGGCGTCATTCGCAAACGCGGCCTTCAGGGCCGGGCGGTCGATCTTGCCGTTGACGTTCTTCGGCAGCGCGTCGTGGTGGGCCCATAGGGCGGGCAGCATGTAGGCGGGCAGCAGGCCCGCGAGGCTCTTGCGCAGCGCTTCCACCCCGACCTCGGCGCCCGACGCCGGCACATAGGCGCAGCAGATCTTCCAGCCCTCGAAACCGTCGGAGGGGACGGCCACGACGGCGCTCTCGCGCAGGCACGACAGCGAATGGAGCGCAGCCTCGATTTCCCCCAACTCGATGCGATAGCCGCGGCTCTTGATCTGGGTGTCGGCCCGGCCCACGAAGTACAGCAGCCCGTCGGCGCCCAGGCGTGCCAGGTCGCCTGTCTTGTAGATGCGGTCGAGGCCGCCGCCGGCTGAGCGGTTCTCTCTGCCATGGCCCACGTAGGGCAGGAACACCGCGCGCGTCTTCTCGGGATCTCGCCAATAGCCGGGTGAAAGCCCGGCGCCGCGGATGTAAAGGTCGCCGATTTCGCCCTGGGGCACGGGCCGCAGGTCGGCGTCCAGCACCAGCAGTTCCTCGCCGTCGCAGGGCCGGCCGATGGGGATGGCTTCCTGGGCGCTGGCCGGGCACTCCGGCACGGTGTAGTAGCTGCTGGCGATGGTGGCCTCGGTGGGGCCGTACAGGTTGGTGAACTGGACGTGGGGAAGGCGGCGCATCCAGTACATCAGCGTGGGCGTCGGGATGGCCTCGCCGCACCACAGGATGCGGCGCAGCTCGGGGAAGTCGTCCTGCACCACCACGTCGAACTTGGCCATCATGTTCAGCACCGACGGCACCGAAAACCACTGCGTCAGGCGGTTGTCGAAAATGAACTGCGACAGTTTGTTGGGCAGCAGGTTGAGTTCGTGCGGAACAAGGTGCAGCTCGGCCCCGGCCGATAGGGTGCCGAAGATGTCGAAGGTGGACAGGTCGAAATGCAGCGGCGGGTGCTGCGAAATGCGCTCGCCGGGCGAGGTGCCGAAATACGCCCGGGCCCAGTCGATGAAGCGCAGCACGCTGCGATGCTGGATCGTCACCCCCTTGGGCACTCCGGTGGAGCCCGAGGTGAACAGGATATGGGCAATGTCCTCATCGCCGTTGACCGTGGCGGGCGCGGTGGGGAGGAAGGCGTCCAGGGCATCGCGGGTGAACGCTGCCGGCACCCCTTCGGGCGGCGGAGCGTCGTCCAGCCATCCCACCCGCGGGGGCTGTCCCGTCACCTTGTCCTTCCCGGCCTCGGCCTGGGCGAGCAGTCCGCGCAAGGTCTGGCCAACCGGACCGGCTGCCAGGATCAACCGGCATTCGGCGGCTTGCAGCATGAGCGACAGGCGCGCGGCGGGGCTGGAAGGGTCCATGGGGACGTAGATGGCGTCGGCCTTGAGCGCGCCCAGGATGGCCACGATGGCCATGGGGACCTTGGGCATGAGCACCGCAACGCGGTCGCCGCGCCGGCAACCCACGTCGATCAGCACGTGGGCCAGGCGGCTGCTCATGTCGTCGAGCTGGGCGTAGGTGAGGCGGGTCCCCTTGAAGGCCAGCGCCACCGCTTCGGGACAGACCGAGGCCTGTTCGGTGATGCCATGCTGCAGAAGTCGCTTCATGCGGCCTCCCGCTGGCATTGGCGTTGCTTGAGGGAGGCCGACTTGGTCGGAATGAAAGAGAGTTTCAGCTCGCGCGAATTCCCCAGTGCCATGACGCGTCCTTGCAATGATTCCGAGGGGTCAAGGTACGCGGCGCAAATAGCAGCGTGTGCTCGCGCGCCGCAGGACGCCCATGGCCCGATCGGACCAGCGCATGCGGGCTGCGTGTAGCGGTCGAAACCGCCGTAAGAATCGGGAACCGGGGGATGGTGGAACGGTTATTTGCTGTAGATGTTCAGCTACAGAATTATCGAAATGACGTGATAGTGACCCTACCGGCGAATCATTATCATGACCGGCATTAATCCAATCGGCGGAATGAAAACCGGCCTTGATCGCAAAGGGCTAGTCCGGTCGGTCCACTTCGCCTTGCACCCGGCTTGGACGGCAGGAACATAGGCGCAAGAAAAAGGGATGCGGCGAACGGACTTGCGGCAAAACGCATTCCGAGGGAGACAGTATGGCTGACATGCAAATTCGAAGCGATCCGCAGACCCGCCCGGACTGGGTTGATCGCCGTGCGCTGCTCGGCGCCTTGCGCGCCCTGCGCAAGGGCGATTTTTCCGTGCGGCTGCCCATGGACCTGGTGGGCATGGACGGTGAGATCGCGCAGGCCTTCAACGACGTGGTGGAGCTCAACCAAGGACTGGTCGAGGAAATCGGCCGCATCCGCGAGGACGTGGGCCGCGAGGGCCAGATCAGGCAGCGCATGCGCCTGCCCGGCGCCGGCGGGGCTTGGTCGGATTGCGTGGACTCGGTCAACGCGCTGATCGGCGATGTGGTGCGGCCCACCTCCGAAGTGGCGCGCGTCATCGAGCTGGTGGCCAAGGGCAATCTTTCCGAGCGCATGGCGCTGGAGATCGACGGGCGTCCGTTGCGAGGCGAGTTCCTGCGCATTGGCAAGGTGGTCAACGCCATGGCGGACCAGTTGAACGCCTTCACTTCCGAAGTCTCGCGCGTGGCGCGCGAAGTGGGCACCGAGGGCAAGCTGGGCGGCCAGGCGCAAGTGCCGGCGGCCGCCGGCACCTGGAAGGACCTCACCGACAACGTCAACGCCATGGCGGCCAACCTCACCGGCCAGGTCCGCAACATCGCCGAGGTGACCACGGCGGTGGCCAAGGGCGATCTTACCAAGAAGATCACGGTGGACGTGAAAGGCGAAATCCTCGAGCTCAAGTCCACCATCAACACCATGGTGGACGAACTGAGCGCCTTCACCTCGGAGGTGTCGCGCGTGGCGCGCGAAGTGGGCACCGAGGGCAAACTCGGCGGCCAGGCCCGCGTGTCCGGCGTGGCCGGCACCTGGAAGGACCTCACCGACAACGTCAACCTGATGGCGGCCAACCTCACCGACCAGGTGCGAAACATCGCCGAGGTGACGACCGCGGTGGCCAAGGGCGATCTCACCAAGAAGATCACGGTGGACGTGAAGGGCGAAATCCTGGAACTCAAGTCCACCATCAACACCATGGTGGACCAGTTGAATGGGTTCGCCTCGGAAGTCTACCGGGTGGCGCGCGAAGTGGGCACCGAGGGCAAGCTCGGCGGCCAGGCGGAAGTGCCCGGCGTGGCCGGCACCTGGAAGGACCTCACCGACAACGTCAACGCCATGGCGGCCCACCTGACCTCGCAGGTGCGCAACATCGCCGAGGTGACCACGGCCGTGGCCAAGGGCGACCTCACCAAGAAGATCACCGTGGACGTGAAGGGCGAAATCCTCGAGCTCAAGTCCACCATCAACACCATGGTGGACCAGCTGAACGGGTTCGCATCCGAAGTCTACCGGGTGGCGCGCGAGGTGGGCACCGAGGGCAAGCTGGGCGGCCAGGCGCAGGTGCCCGGCGTGGCCGGCACCTGGAAGGACCTCACCGACAACGTCAACCTCATGGCGGCCAACCTCACCGGCCAGGTGCGCAACATCGCCGAGGTGACCACCGCCGTGGCGCGCGGCGACCTGACAAGAAGATCACCGTCGACGTCAACGGCGAGATCCTCGCGCTCAAGTCCACCATCAACACCATG
>DATNCF010000307.1:0-7612 GCA_035571675.1 Burkholderiales bacterium
ACCGTAGCCTCGCCGAGTTGACGTTGATGAATGCCGGTGGAGGGCGTGTGGTAGAATGTGTACATTTGCGCATAACCGAGGCATCCTATGTCCACCACCATGACGGTTCGGCTCGAGGAAGAAGTAACGGAGCGTCTTCAAAAGCTGGCGGAGGCTACGCAGCGCAGCAAGTCATTTCTCGCGGCCGAAGCAATTCGCGAATTCGTGGCAAGCAACGAATGGCAGATCAGTGAGATTAACCGGGCCATAGCAGAGGCGGACGCAGGGGATTTCGCGTCTGACAAGGAGGTGAGGAAGTTGGCCGCAAAGTGGAAGGCGAATGCGCCTTAGGTGGCTGCGTAAAGCGCTGAATAATCTCGACCAGGAGGCCGCCTACATCGCGGCAGACGATCCTGGGGCTGCCAGGCTGGTTGTCATGCGCGTGCTGGAGGCGGTAGAAATGCTGGCGGAGCAGCCCGCGTTGGGGCGCCCAGGCCGCGTGCATGGTACCCGCGAGTTGGTGGTGCTGGGCACGCGATATATCGTGCCTTATCGGGTGCGCTCGGAAACAGTGGAAATTCTGAGGGTATTTCATACTTCAAGGCGGTTGCCAAGCAAGTGGTAGGACCCAGCGCGTTGAGTACTCGTTAGCCTGCGAACAGTTTCGCGATGGCTTCCTTGCCCGGTGGCGACACCACGCCGCGCTCGGTGACGATGCCGGTGATGAGCTCGGCCGGCGTGACGTCGAAGGCGGGGTTGAAAGCCGCCACGCCTTCGGGCGCCCAGCGCACGCCGGCGAAGCCGGTCACTTCCTCGGCGTCGCGTTCCTCGATGGGAATGCCCGTGCCGTCGGCGATGCGCAGGTCGAAGGTGGAGAGCGGCGCGGCCACGTAGAACGGGATGCGGTGGCGCTGCGCCAGCACGGCCAGCGGATAGGTGCCGATTTTGTTGGCCGTGTCGCCGTTGGCGGCGATGCGGTCGGCGCCGACGATGACCAGGTCCACCTGCCCGGCTTTCATGAGATGGCCGGCCATGTTGTCCGTGGCCAGCGTGACGGGAATGCGTTCCTGCATGAGTTCCCAGGCGGTGAGGCGGGCACCCTGCAGGAAGGGCCGGGTCTCGTTGGCGATAACGCTGGGGTTCCTGCCCAGGTCCCGCGCCGAGCGCACGACGCCAAGCGCGGTGCCATGGCCCGCGGTGGCCAGCGCGCCGGTGTTGCAATGGGTCATGATGCGCGCGCCCTGCGGGATGAGCGCCGCGCCGGCCGCGCCCATGGCGCGGTTGACGGCGATGTCTTCCTCGAACATGCGCACGGCCTCGGCTTCGATGCGCGCGGCGATGGCCGACGGCGCGAGATCCAGCCAGCCTTGAACCGCGCGGGTCAGGCGCTCCAGGGCCCAGCGCAGGTTCACCGCGGTGGGACGGCTGGCTGCCAGCACGTTGCGGGTGCGCATCAACGCGGCCTCGAAGGCCGCCGGCTCGAACTCACGGCTTTTCCAGGCTTCGGCCGCAACGCCGAACGCCGCCGCGCAGCCGATGGCGGGCGCCCCGCGCACCACCATGGCACGGATGGCCGCGGCGGTTTCGAAGGCATCGGCGCAGCGCACCGTCTCGAAACGCAGCGGGAGGACACGCTGGTCCACCAGTTCCAGCGCATGGTCACGCCAGGCCATGGAACTGACGGCGGCGATTTTTTCAGCAGATTGCGGGGCATCCATGCTTCAATTATACGAACCCGACAGGACCATGATGAGCGAAGCCGATTGCAGGGTGGAATTGCTGGACTGGGGCCAAGCCATGGCTTTGGCGAGACCCGTGCGCGAGACGGTTTTCGTCAGCGAGCAGAAAGTGCCCATCGAATTGGAGTGGGACGAATGGGATGAAGCGTCGGTTCATGCCATAGCCTTGCTCGGACCGGACTTCAGGAAAATGAATGTTGCCGGCACCGGGAGACTGCTGCCCACCGCACCGGACGGCAGCGCGCGGTTGGGTCGAATGGCCGTTCTTTCGCAATGTCGCGCCAAAGGCATCGGTCAATTGATCCTGAATGCCTTGCTCGCGGAGGCCCGCAGACGCAATGTGCGGCGCATCGATATCCACGCCCAACTCTACGCCGCTGACTTTTATCGCCGCGCCGGCTTCATGCAGGAAGGGGATGTTTTCGATGAGGCCGGCATTCCCCACATTGCCATGTCCCTGAAGCTTATTTCTCCAGCTTGAACAGGTGATGCACTTCGCCCACGGTTCGCCCGTCGCGGTGGTAGGTGCGCTCGGAAAATTCACCCGTCCCCGTATCCGTGAAACGCAGCACCGAGGTGCAGCGCGTGCCGTAGTCGCCGGCCAGGATGCGAAGAGAGGAAAGCCTTCGTTCCGATTCAGCGTCCGTTCCGCTGGACGGCAGATCGCGCTCTTCGGCCGGCACGCTGTCATCCATGAGGGCGAGGTAGCGCGCGGCGTCGAAGGGCTGGTGGATCAGCGTGGCCAGCCCGTCTTTGCCTTTCACCACTTTTGGCCAGGGCGTGTCCAGCAGGTGGTTGGCCAGGCCGTGCACGCCCGGCTCGATTTCGGCCGGCCCTTCGCCATAGTTGGAATAGAAGAACATGCGCTCCCCGTCGCAGGCCAGCAGGCTGAAGCCGTTGTAGGCAGCGGCGCGCGTGTGCAGGCCGCGCACGAAACCTTCGGCGCTGTCCGCTCCGGCCAGGAAGGCGGCCACCAGTTCGCCGCGCGACGGCGCGTCGCCGCGTTTTTGCTCCGGGCTGCGGTAGTTGGTGAGCGCCGCGAAGCGGCCGCCGCGCGTGACACCCAGCCAGGTGCCCCCGGCCTGCTCGTCGCGGCCGGCCAGGATGGAGGGATGGTCGGGCCAGAAATGCGCCGGCCTGGCCGACCGACCGAACCACTCGTCGCGGTTGGCCGCCACCACCAGCGGCGCGCCCGGCGCGGCCTTCCACGCAAACAGGATCAGGCACATGGAGAAAGTCGCGGGAAGCGGCGGATCAGTCGGCGGCGTAGGGCAGGGGGCGGAATGCCAGCACCGGCCCGTCGGCCGTGCCCAGGTGCACCCTGGATTGCGCTGCGCTGTCGCTTTGCACCACGGCCAGCAGGTCCCATCCGCCCTCGGGCGCGGGACTGGCGTTCACCACCATGCCGTTGGCTTGGCCAGCCACGTCGTCGCTGTACAGGTCGTTGCCGGCCGTGGCCGCCGCCGTGCTGTGGGCCAGCATCATTTTGCGCTTCACCTTGCCCAGGTACTGGGTGCGCGCGACGATTTCCTGGCCCGGATAGCAACCTTTCTTGAAACTCACGCCGCCGATGCGGTCGAGGCTGGCCATTTGCGGCACGAACTGCTCCTGGGTGGCCGGCAGCACGGTGGGAATGCCGTTGACAATGTCGGTCCATTCCCATGCCGCGGCATCGACGGATTGCAGTTGTCCGGCCAAGGCATTCCGCACGTCCGGCGCGATGCCGGCGGAAAGGCAAACCAGCCAGCGGCCGCCCGGCAGCGCCACGGCTGTGCCATTTTCGCCATGGCTCACTCCCATCGGGTCGGCTGGCAATTTCACGCCTGCACGCTCAGCCGCCTGGGCGGCTTGGCTGCCGCCCAGCCCAAGCAAAACCGTGTCCGCTGACAGGTCGTCGATGCTCACCTTGGAGCGCAGCACGTACATTTTCAGGCGCTTGTGGATGGCGGGTGCGATGGAGCGGGGCAGCAGCATGCGCCACGCATCGGCCTCGCGCCAGAGCAGGAAAACGGCCAGCAGGCGTCCCTTGGCCGTGCAGTAGCCGCCGTAAGTGGCTTGTTCGGCCGGCAGGTGCTCCACGTCGCAGGTGAACTGGCCGTGCAGGAAGGCCATCGCGTCGGCGCCCGAAAACGACAGCAACGTGTAATGGGAGAGGTCGGCGGCGTAACTCGTGAGCTGCATCATCAACGGTATTATATCGGCCTGCAACGTGGTCCTTATGCGGCTCATCAAACGCCTTTTCCTGCTGGGTTTTCTCCTGCTTGCCGCCGCCATCGGCTGGCTGGCCTGGTTCGCCTTCACCCCCACGGTCATGAGCGCCGACAGCGTGGACTTTTCCATCGAGCCGGGCAGCACCATGCGAGGTGTTGCCAGGCAGGTCAACGAGCAGGGTATCGGGGTGCGGCCGTGGGCGTTCAGGCTGCTGGCGCGGCTTGCGCACAGCGACACCGCCGTGAAGGCGGGCAGCTACCAAGCCGCGCGCGGCGTCACGCCGTGGCAATTGCTGCAAAAGCTCACCCAGGGCGATTACACCCAGGCGGAAATCGCCTTCATCGAGGGCTGGACTTTCCGCCAAATGCGCGACGCACTGGACGCCAATCCCGATGTTAAGCATGAGGCCCTGACGCTGCCCGAGGCCGAGTTGATGGCGCGCATCGGCGCCGCCGGCGAGAAGCCCGAGGGCTGGTTTTTCCCGGAAACCTATTTCTTCGCCCGCGGTACCAGCGACGTCTCCATCCTGGCGCGCGCGCATCGCGCCATGAAAAAGCAACTGCAATCGGCCTGGGAGACACGCGATCCGGGCAGCCAGCTCAGCTCGCCCTACGAGGCGCTGATCCTCGCCTCCATTGTCGAAAAGGAGACCGGCAACGCCGGCGACCGGCCGCGCGTGGCGGCGGTGTTCTTCAACAGGATGAAGGCGGGCATGAAGCTGCAGACCGACCCCACGGTGATCTACGGGCTGGGTGAACAGTTCGACGGCAACCTGCGCAAGCGGGACCTCGTGGCGGACACGCCTTTCAATACCTACACCCGCGAGGGGCTGCCGCCGGCGCCCATCGCCAACCCCGGCAAGGCCTCGCTCCTCGCCACCCTGCACCCGGCCAAGACCAACGACCTGTACTTCGTGTCGCGCGGCGACGGCACCAGTTATTTTTCGCGCTCCCTGGAGGAGCACAACCGGGCCGTGGCCCGCTACCAAAGGACCGGCCGTGCCATCCAATAACCAAGACAGCCGGCGCGTGGGCGGCCGGCGCGGGAAATTCATCACCCTGGAGGGGGTGGACGGCGCGGGCAAGAGCACCCACATGGAGTGGATCGCCGACCTGATCCGCCGCTCAGGCGTGGAACTGGTGCAAACACGGGAACCCGGCGGCACGGAACTGGGCGAGCAACTGCGCGCCCTGGTGCTGTCCGAGCCCATGCACATCGACACCGAGACCCTGGTCATGTTCGCGGCCCGGCGCGAGCACATGGCGCGGCTCATCCTACCGGCCCTGGATGCGGGAAAATGGGTGCTCTCGGACCGCTTCACCGACGCCACCTTCGCCTATCAGGGTGGGGGCCGGCAGATGCCGGCCGAGCGCATCGCCGCGCTGGAAGCGTGGGTGCAGGGCGATTTCCAGCCCGACCTGACCTTGGTCTTTGACGTGCCGCTCGAGGTGGCCGAGAAGCGGCGGGCGGGGCGCAGCGGCGACCGCTTTGAAGCCGAGGACCGGTTGTTTTTCGAGCGGGTGCGGGAAAGCTACCTGCGCCGGGCTCGTGAATTTCCGCAGCGAATCAAGGTCATTGATTCAACGCTGGAGATTGCAGAAATTCGTAAAAGACTTGAAGAAGTTATTTCTACATACTGTTCCAAATGATTTTTCCATGGCATAACGAGATTTGGCAGCGGCTCACCCAACGGCGCGGGCAGTTGCCGCATGCCCTGCTGCTGCAGGGACGGCCGGGCCTTGGCAAGTCGGCTCTGGCGCTGGAATTCGCCCAGGCGCTGCTGTGCGAAAGCCCCAAACCCGACGCCACGGCCTGTGGGGCCTGCGCAGCCTGTGGTTGGTTCAATCAGGGCAACCATCCCGACTTCCGACTGGTGCAACCCGATAGCATGGCCCCGGAAGCCGAAGAGGGCGAAGGTAGCAGCAAGAAAGAAAAGAAGAAAAGCGACCAGATCCGGGTGGAGCAGGTGCGCGCCCTGGAAGGATTCCTCGGGGTGGGCACCCATCGCGGCGGCTTGCGCGTTATCGTGCTCGACCCTGCGGACAGCATGAACGGCGTGGCGCAGAACGCGCTGCTGAAAGGTCTGGAGGAGCCGCCCAAGGGTACGGCTTTCATTCTGGTCACCAGCCGTCCGCAACAACTTCTGGCCACTGTGCGAAGCCGCTGTCAGGTGATTAGCATTCCCCAACCAGCTTTAAATATAGCCAGCAAGTGGCTGATGGATAATGGTTCTTTAAAACCAGAAATGGACGCCATAGCGCTGCTGAATGCCGCGGGCGGCGCTCCTCTGGCGGCGCTGAAGAGCGCTGAGACCGCAGCGGCCCAAGCTGCCTTGCTGGATGCCCTGGAGGACGCCTCGGCCGATCCTTTGGCCATGGCGCAGCAGTTCGAGGGGCTGGATGCGGCGCTGGTGATCGGGTGGCTGCAGCGCTGGGTGATGGACATTTTCCGCGCCGGGTTGGCGCAGGCAGCCCGCTACCACCCCCAGCGCCAAGCCCAGATCGAGCGCATTGGCCGCCGGGTGAGGCTGCCGCGCCTGGCACACTACGAGCAGGAATTGCGGCAGGCCAGGGCGCTGGCCGCGCATCCCCTCAATGCCCGGCTGTTCCTGGAAGAGTTGTTCATTGGTTACAAGGCGGCGGTCGAATGAGCGCTTTGCCCCAAACCCAGCCCGCGGCCCTGGTGGATTCCCACTGCCACCTGGATTTCCCCGACTACGACGGCCGGCTGGATGCCGTGCTCGCCACCATGCGCGAGCGCAACATCAGCCACGCCCTGTGCGTCAGCGTGAACCTCGCGGGTTTTCCCAAGGTGCTGGAGCTGGCCCGGGCGCACGCCAACCTGTACGCCTCGGTGGGCGTGCATCCCGACCAGCTTCCCGATCAGCCTGGGTCGGCCTGCAGCGTGGCCGATTTGACCGGCCTGGCCGCCGACCCCAAAGTGGTGGCCATCGGGGAAACCGGCCTGGATTACCACTGGGTCAAGGACGATGCGGAGTGGCAGCGTGAGCGCTTCAGGACCCATATCCGGGCCGCGAGAAGCTGCGGTAAGCCGCTGATTATTCACACCCGGGAGGCTGCCGACGATACGCTGCGCCTGATGCGGGAGGAGCAAGCCGGCGAGACGGGCGGGGTCATGCACTGCTTCACCGAAACCTGGGAAGTGGCCAAGGCCGCGCTCGATATGGGGTTCCATATCTCTTTTTCCGGCATTGTGACGTTCAAAAACGCCGCCGACCTGCGCGAAGTGGCCCGGCAAGTGCCGGCGGAACGGCTGCTGGTCGAGACCGATTCTCCTTTCCTGGCGCCGGTGCCGGTGCGGGGCAAGGTCAATGAACCAGGTAACGTCCGCTACGTGGCCGAGTTGGTGGCAAAGCTGCGCGGTGTGCCAGTGGATGAGTTGGCCGATCAGACCAGCCGGAATTTCCGCCGTCTATTCCTCGAAAAGACTTCATAAATGCTTCGGATAATATTGTTATTAATGGTATTTATGGCTGGCATAGCTAACTTTTCAGCGCCAGCTTGGTCGGAAGATGATCTCTACGAGGCCATCGGCCAGGCTTTAGCGGAAAAGGACGTGGCCAAGGTCAGCCAGCTCATCCGCCGTGGCTTGAGCCCTGATACCGCCAGTCCCGCCGGCTATACGCTGCTCATGACGGCGGCGTTGGAAGGCGATGCACCCAT
>DATNCF010000308.1:0-2069 GCA_035571675.1 Burkholderiales bacterium
GAGAGCACCGGGTCCTGCCCGATCACGTCGAGGAAGCCGCCGCAGGCGTCGTAGCCGCCGCTCTCGCGCGCGAGCGTGGTGGCGAGGTCGAAGCGGAAGCCGTCCACGTGCATTTCCTCCACCCAGTAGCGCAGCGAGTCCATGACCAGTTGCAGCACGCGCGGGTGCGAGACATTGAGCGAATTGCCGCAGCCGGTGTAGTCCATGCAGTAGCGCGGGTCGTTGGCCACCGGGCGGTAGTAGCTGAGGTTGTCGATGCCGCGAAAGCACAGGGTGGGACCGCGGTGGTTGCCCTCGGCGGTGTGGTTGTAGACCACGTCCAGCAGCACTTCCAGCCCCGCCGAGTGCAGGGTCTTCACCAGGGTCTTGAATTCCGACACGCCGTCGGCAACCGCATAGCGCTGCTCGGGCGCGAAGAAGCCGATGCTGTTGTAGCCCCAGTAGTTGCGCAGGCCGCGTTCCACGAGCTGGCGGTCGTCCACGAAGGCGTGCACAGGCAGCAGCTCGATGCTGGTGACGCCCAGCCGCCGCAGGTGGTCCACCACGGCCGGGATGGACAGTCCGGCGAAGGTGCCGCGCAGGCCCGGCGGCACCAGCGGATGAAGTTGCGTGTAGCCGCGCGGGTGCATTTCGTAAACCACCGTGTCGCACCAGGGAACATCCGGGCGCCGGTCGTCGCCCCAGCTGAAGGCGGCGTCGGTGACGCGCGACTTGGGCATGCCGCGCGCGCTGTCGCGGCGGTCGAAGGACAGGTCCTCGCGGCGGCTGCCGATGGTGTAGCCGTAGTGCGCGTCGCTCCAGCGCAGCGGACCCACGATGTCGCGCGCGTACGGGTCGAGCAGCAGCTTGTGCGGGTTGAAGCGGTGGCCGCGCTCGGGCTGGTAGGGCCCGTGCACCCGGTAGCCGTAGAGCTGGCGCGGGCGCGCCTCGGGCAGGTAGCAGTGAAAGACGTGCCCGCTGCGCGCCGGCAGGGTGACGCGCTGCAGCTCGCGCGCGCCGTTGTCGTCGAACAGGCACAGCTCGACCTTTTCCGCATGCTGTGAAAACAGCGCGAAATTCACCCCGGCGCCGTCCCAACTCGCGCCCAGGGGATGGGGTTTGCCCGGCCACACTGCGGAAATGGGCTGGACGGCTGCTTTTTTCATGTTTTTCTTGGGGTTGCACCGAGGCAAAAACCCAAGCGTGGCACGGGAAAATGACCAGCCCGCGAGCGCGGGCAGGCCTAACGGCCCAACAAGCGGCGCGGCCGTCGGTGGGGAGCACATGGCGCAGCCACGTGACTTGCGGGCGCAGGTTACCATGCGCCAAAGCAGCGGCCCCCGGGCTGCGCGACAAAGGAGAGGGCGATGGCAGGGATGGCAATGCACCCCCGGATTTCGGTGAACATGATTTCGTCCATCAACTGGACGCTGCAGCAGGACCTGGCCTATTACAAGCAGGAAGGCTTCGGCAACGTGGGGCTGCTGTACTTCAAGCTGACCGGCATGCACCCGGGCGGCCTGCCCGCCGCAATGGATGCGATCCGCGCCGCCAACCTGCGCTTTTCCTGCATGTCCTGCGACCGCGCCGATCTCGTGGCCATGCCGCTCGAGGGGGAACCGGCGCTGGCGTTCTACAAGCCCGCCATTGACACCGCCGCGGCCCTGGGCGTCCCGGCCTGCTACATCGTCAGCGGGCCCATCCCCAAGGGCATGCAGACCGACGAGGCCTACGCCAGGCTGGCGAAGACGCTCACTCCCGTGGTCGCCTACGCCAGGAGCAAGGGCGTGCGCTTCGCGCTGGAGCACAACAGCGTGAGCACGCGCGACAACGGCTTCGTGCACACCCTGGCCGACGCCGTCTGGGTGTCCAACGAATGCGGCATCGAGATCTGCGTGGAACTGCAGAACTGCTGGATCGAGCGCGAGCTCAAGCGCGTGTTCCGCGACAACCTCGCCCGCATCCCCTTCGTCCAGGTCAGCGACTTCAAGGTGGGCGAGAACCTGCGCTACAACCGCTTCGTTCCCGGCGACGGCGACATTCCGCTGGAATGGCTGGTGGGAACGCTGCTCGAAGTGGGCTACAAGGGC
>DATNCF010000309.1:0-7197 GCA_035571675.1 Burkholderiales bacterium
TCCCCTGTTCCCCGCATATTCGCAGGCCGTCGCGGCGACCGCAGCCGCGCCGTCCGAGCCGCTGCACTGGCGCACGTTCGACGGCGGGATCGCGGAGATCGGCGCAGCCGGATATTCAGTTGGAAACGCGGCCGGAAATGCGGCCGGAGCCGCAGGCTTCTGCTTCGATAACGAGACGCCGCGCCACCGCGTCTACCTTCAGCCCTATCGCCTGGCTTCGCGCCTGGCGACCAATGGCGAGTACGCCGCCTTCATCGAGGCCGGCGGCTATGAGGACCCGGCGTTATGGCTGTCCGACGCCTGGGATTGGCGTTCGGCGGAAAAGCGCGAGCATCCGCTGTACTGGCGGCGCGGCGGTGAAGCGGGCCGCGCTGAGAGCCGGGGCTGGATGGAATTCACGCTGCACGGCTTGCAGCCCCTTGCCGCCGAGCGGCCGGCAGTCCACCTGTCCTATTACGAGGCCGACGCTTTCGCGCGCTGGTCGGGCGCGCGCCTTCCCAGCGAAGCCGAGTGGGAACATGCCGCCGCGCAACGCGCCCGCGAATTCGGGCAATTGTTCGGCGAGGCCTGGCAATGGACCTCGTCAAGCTACTCGCCCTACCCCGGCTTCCAGCCCGCCGCCGGCGCCGTCGGCGAGTACAACGGCAAGTTCATGGTGAACCAGTACGTGCTGCGCGGCGGCTCATGCGCCACGCCCGACGGACATTCGCGCGCCAGCTACCGCAATTTCTTTCCAGCCTCGGCGTGCTGGCAGTTTTCGGGCATCCGGCTGGCGCGGGACGGTCCCTGAGACTTTGGGGCTGGTAGGCGTCGCGGGCCAGTAAGTCGATCAACGCCTCGGGGTTGGGACGGCTGATCGGCAGGCTTGCCCGCGCTCAGTCTTCGTCGCCCGGTGAATCCTCGTCGTCCTCGCCGCGCATGGCCCGCCGCTTGCGGTCGGTCTCGTCTTTCAGCCTCGCGGCGGCGGCGAAATAGGCGTCGAGCGACCCGCCCGGGCGCATGCGCCATGACGGCGGGAATACCTTCAGTTCCACGCCGATGTAGTTGACGTTGCGCGCCTGGGCGATGGCGTTGACGAAGTAAAAGCCCCCGCCCACCGCCAGCGGCAGCGCCACGGCCACCAGCGCCGCACGGCGCCGGCTGATGTTGGAGGCGCCGCGCAGGTGCCAGTGCAGCCCGAGCACGGCCGCGGCCACCAGCAGCGCGGTCTGCTGCGACGGCCAGCCCGGCAGGGACAGCGCGAACCACAGCGCGTCGAACAGCCAGTCGAGGAACACCACGGCGCCCAGCACCGTGAACAGGATGGCGGCGTGCAGCGCCCAGCGCCATTCGCTCTGCATCACGCGCGTGACGAACCCCCACGCCGCCACCCAGGCGCC
This sequence comes from Burkholderiales bacterium, assembly GCA_035571675.1. Classification (GTDB taxonomy): domain Bacteria; phylum Pseudomonadota; class Gammaproteobacteria; order Burkholderiales; family SG8-39; genus CAIYPG01. The sequence goes on from DATNCF010000309.1 coordinate 1,380, forward strand.
TGCCAGCAACAGCGCGTAGATCAGCGCCGTGGCCATGGCGCCGGCCATGTTTTGCGGCGCTGACAGCCACACCGAATAGGCGACGAAACCCACGCACACCGCGGCGCTCGCCAGCGACAGCAGCACCGCGTTCACGCCCGCGCGCAGGCCTTCGCTCTCGGGCAACTCGGGCGCTAGTGTCTCGGCGGGGGTGCGCACACGCAGCCGCGTGCGGCCCACCGTGAACAGCCCGTCGCGAAGCTCGACGGCGTGCGCGCTCCGCAGCCGCCGTCCGCCGACCGTGATGCCGTTCAGCGAGCCCAGGTCGGTGACGCGCGCGCGGCCCGCGGCGTCCACCTCCACCTCGGCATGCAGCGCGGCGGCATGCGGATCGTCCACCACCACGTCGGCGGCCGCGCCGCGGCCCACGGTGAAGCGCGCCGGGTCGCCGTCCAGCGCGAGGTGCTCTCGCCAACGCGCACGGCCATGGCTGTCGAGGATTTCCACCAGCACGCGCATCAGCCCTCCCAGCGCATGGCGCCCACGTAGCGCCGCAGGAAGGCCATGCCGGCCGCGAAATCCACGCCATACAAGTCCAGGTGGCTGGCGAAACCGCGGGCACCCTGGTTCAGGCTGACCACGCGTGCCGTGATGTCGTACAGCCCGTCGAAATTGCGCAGGGCGCGCGTGCACACCATGAGGCGCGCGTCGAAGCCCTGCAGCGCCACGGTGGAATCGCGGCAGGTGAAGGGGCTGACGTGCCGCCGCGCCCCGAAGCCGCCGCGCGCCTGCGCCATGTCGGACAATCGATTGGAAAAGCGCAGCGGGCCCAGCTTCTCGGTGCTGAGCACGAAGTGCGAATAGCGCAGGTCGCCGGTGTACAGGCCCTGCTGCAGGTACAGCCCGGCCTTGGCCGAGCAACTGATGCGCTCGGTGCGCACCGGCGCCTCGGGCGCGGGATCGCCCGACGCGCCGCAGTCGATGAACTCGGCCAGCTTGCCCGGCAGCGCGTAGCCGCCGATGCGCTGCACCGGCATGGGATCGGCGGACGGCGTGAGCGCCTTCACCAGCGCGTCGGCATGCGCGTGGAGCTGCTCCAGCACCTGCTGGCGGATCTGCGCCGCCGCCGGCGGCGCTTTTTGCGCCAGCGCCTGCTCGATCAGCGCGCTGGCATGGGACGCCGGCACCAGGAAGCTCACCAGTTGCTCGAAGCGGTAGCCAGAGACGTTGACCCCGATCACCTGCCCCGCCGCGTTGAACGCCGGCCCGCCCGACATGCCCCCGTTGATGGCGCCCGAGTAATGGATGCGCGGCTCGAAGCTGTCCTCCACCCGGCCGTTGGACACGCCCTCGGTGATGGTGAGGCCCACGTCCAACGGGAAGCCGATGGAATAGGCGCGCGTGCCCTTGTCCGGCACGCGCGCGTTCAGCATGAGAGGCGGCGCGTCGAAGCCCTGCGCCCGCACCACGGCGAGATCGTGCCGCACATCCACCGCCAGCACCCTGATGCCGCCGGTCTTGCCCTCGGGCGTTCGGTATTCGAGCCGGTATTTCTCCGGGTACATGACCTGCTCGGCCGTGACATGGTAGTTGGTGAGCAGGATGCCGCCGCGCGCCACGGCGAAGCCGGTGCCATGAAAGGCCTGGGCGGTGTTGGCGCCGAAAAAGCCGCGGATCTGGACGATGGAGGGGCGCGCCCGTTCCAGCACGATGCGGGCGTTTTCGGAGACAGCCTCCGCGGCAACGTCCCGGCGTGAAGCGCCGCTCCGCTCTTGCGCCGATGCCGCAACGGCGAACAGCGCGGCGCACAGCGTCAGGAATCGAAGCAGCGGGATCAAATGGCGTAAACGGGTTGAACGGACTACGAAATGTACCTCAACATCGGGCCCGCCGCTGCCGCCACCCGCGCCGGTCACAGCAAGCCCGAATTTGGGTACATAATGGCCTTGACGCTTGTTGCAGCATGCTCGCCCGCATGTTCGACCCTATGTTGGACAAAAAAGGAGGCCGCATGATCACCCGGGAAGAGAACGAACTGCTCACCCGCGTCGAAGGCGACGCGCCCATGGGGCGGCTTATGCGGGAGAACTACTGGTTCCCCTTCGCGCTCTCTTCGCAGCTGGTGAGCGGCGAAGCGCCGCTGCAGGTGCGCCTGCTGGGCGAGAACTACGTGGCCTTCCGCGCCGAGGACGGGTGCATCGGCTTTTTGGACGAGTTGTGCCCGCATCGCCGCGCGTCGCTGGCGCTGGGGCGCGTGGAGGGTAACGGCATTCGCTGCATTTTCCACGCCTGGAAAATCGACGTGTCGGGCAAGGTGGTGGAAGCGCCGACGCAGCTCGTGAAGCCCGAGGAATTCTGCGACCGCGTCAAGGTGACACATTTCCCCGTGCAAGAAGCGGGCGGCCTGGTGTGGGTGTGGCTGGGCAAGGCGGCGGCCCCGAAGTTTCCCGACATGCCCTTCGTCGGCAATCACGAGCACAACACCTGGCTGAGCGTGTCCCTGGGCCAGTGCAACTGGTTGCAGGGCGTGGAAGCCACGCTGGATTCGGCCCACGTGGGAACGCTGCACCAGACCTGGATTCGCCACATTGCCCAAATGAAGCCAGGCAACATCGGCCTCGCGCTGGACGGCCCGCCGCGCTACGAGGTCACCCAGGCCGACTATGGCCTGCGCGCGGCGGCACTGCGGCCGCTCAAGGATGGCCGCACTTACGTGCGCGTCACCGAGTACTTCATGCCCTTCGTGGGCCTGGTGCCCATGGACCGTCCGTTCCCGCGTGACGGCACGATGTTCATTGTCACCCCGGTCGACGACACCCACCACCTGCTGTTCCACGGCTATTACTCCGAGAACACCAAGCAGAGTCCCATCGCCAAGGGCGTGATGATGCCGGACGGTGTGGCTGACATCAACAACTTCGCCCCGCTGCCGGGCGGCCGCGCCGGCCGCTGGGGCCAGAACCGCGAGTTGATGAAGTCCGGGCACTTCACCGGCTTCGTCAACAACCTGATCGAGGAAGACATGGTGGTGCAGGCCAGCATGGGCCCCATCCTCGACCGCACCAAGGAAAACCTGTCCTCCAGCGACGTGGCCGTGGTGCAGTTGCGCAAGATGCTGCTCAAGTCCCTGGAAGACGCCAAGGCCGGCGAGCTGCCGCCGGGCAGCGCACTTGCGGACGAGAAAGTGAACATGGCCAACCCGCTGGACGTGGTGCTCGACGCAGGCATGCGCTGGGAAGACTTCAGCTTTAACAAGGCCGCAGCTTAATCCCGCCTTAGCGGCTTAGCTCTTCTTCAGCCCTTCTTTGAGCACGCGGCCGAAGTCCTCTGCGCTCAACGGCACCGAATAGTAAAACCCCTGCGCCTCGTCGCAGTCGCGCGCGGCCAGGAAGGCCGCCTGCTCGGGCGTTTCCACGCCCTCGGCCACCACCTTCAATCCCAGGCTGTGGCCCAGCGACACCACGGCCTGGGCAATGGCCGCATCGCCGCCGCCCGCGACGATGTCGCCGACGAAGGCGCGGTCGATTTTCAGCCGGCTCACCGGAAAACGCCGGAGGTAGGCCAGGCTCGAAAAGCCGGTGCCGAAGTCGTCGATGGACAACGACACGCCCATGGAGCGCAGTTCGCGCATGATTTCGGCGGCGGCGGCGGTGTTCTGCATGATGACGCTTTCGGTGAGTTCCAGGTTCAGCCAGCGCGCTTCAAGGCCGGTCTCGGCCAGCACGCGCGCCACCAGCTCCGGCAGGTCGAGCTGGCGAAACTGCCGCGCCGACACGTTCACCGACACCGGCACCGGCCGCAGCCCGACCTCCTGCCAGGCCTTGTTCTGGGCGCAGGCCTGCCTGAGCACCCATTCGCCGATGGCAAGGATGAGGTCGGTCTCCTCGGCCAGGGGAATGAACACCTCGGGCAGCACCGTGCCCGCCTCGGGATTGTCCCAGCGCGCCAGCGCCTCCACGCCGATGATGCCGCCCGCGCGCTGGTCCACCAGCGGCTGGTAGTCCAGGTGCATCTCGCCGTTCTGCACGGCATTGCGCAGGCGCGTTTCCATCAGCAGGCGGTCATTGATCTTGTCGTTCATCTCGCCGGTGAAGAACTGGAAAGTGTTGCGGCCCAGCTCCTTAGCGCGGTACATGGCGGCGTCGGCGTGCTTGAGCAGGGTTTCCACGTCCTCGCCGTCCTGCGGGTACAGGGCGATGCCGATGCTGCAACTCGTGGCGAGCAGCCCCTTGGGGGACTTCACCGGCTCGGCGATGCTGGTGCGGATGCGCTGCATCACCTGGTTGATGGCCTCGACGCTGTTCTGCCCCGGCAGCACCATGACGAACTCGTCGCCGCCCAGCCGCGCCACGGTGTCGCCGTCGCGCAGGCACGCCGCGAAGCGCTCGGCCACCACCTTGAGCAGGTAGTCGCCGGCGGTGTGGCCCAGGCTGTCGTTGATGATCTTGAAGCGGTCCAGGTCAATGAAGGCCACCGCCGCCATGCTGTCGTAGCGCTTGCTGTGCGAGATGGCCTGGGCCAGCCGGTCGCCCAGCAGGTTGCGGTTGGGCAGGCCGGTGAGCACGTCGTAGTAGGCCAGGTAGTTGAGGCGCTCTTCCTTGTCGATGTAGGCGAGCGCGAACGACACGTCGTCGGCCAGTTCCCCGAGCAGCACCAGCTCTTCCTGGTCGAAAACGTGCGGGTCCGCGGCGTAGATCAGGAACACCGCCACGGCCTTGCCCTCGACCAGCAGCGGCAGCGCGATCAGCGAACGATAGCCGTGCGCCAGCGCCTGCTCCTTGTAGGTCACGCGGTGGTCGGTGGCGATGTCGTTGGCGACGATGACGCTTTTCTGGCGCAGGGCCTGGCCGCCGATGCCTTCGTCGTCGCTGACCGTGCCGATGGTCTTGCCCACTTCCTCGAGGTAGCCCTGGTTCTCGCCGCTCCACGCCACAGGCTTGAGCTTGGACCCGCCCGAATCGGGAATGCCCACCCAGGCCATCTTGAAGTGGCCGGCCTCCACCGCGATCTTGCACGCCTCCTGGAACAGCGCCTGGCGGTCGCGGATGCGGATGACCGCGGCGTTGATGCCCGAGAGCACGGCGTGGATGCGCGACAGGCGCGCGATCTTCTGTTCCTGCACGCGTTGCTGGCGGCGGTCGCGCGACTCGCGCATGGCGCGCTCAACGGCCTGCGGCAGGCGCGCGGGGTTGCCCTTGAGCACGTAATCGGAGGCGCCGCCCTTCAGCGCCTGAATGGCCTTGTCCTCGTCCAGGGTGCCCGAAACGATGATGAAGGGCACCTCGGGCTGCTCGGCGCGCAGGATGTCCAGGGCATGCAGGCCGTTGAAGCCCGGCAGCGTGTAATCGGAGAGCACGACATCGGGCTTGAATTCCGCCAAGGCGTCGCGAAACTCGCGCTCGGTCTCGACGCGCAGGCTCTCGCAGGCCACCCCGTTGCGGCGCAACTCGCCAATGGCGAGTTCAGCGTCGGACACGACGTCCTCCAGCACCAGGACTTTCAGCACTTCTCCCATCCCTCACCTCGCCAAGGGAGCTGCCTTTCCTTTTCCCGGCCGTCCCCGCTCTTACGGCAGGAAAGGCGCCCTGTCAAAAAAGCCTAACATAGCCAAGCTTTCATCGCGCCAAACCACAACCACAGTGACACAAAGGTTTATGGGGAACTCACCCTCGCTCAGAGGGTCTACCACCCATCAACCGATCGGGTCCCGCTAGAAGGCCCGCCCTGGACACCCCTCATGAGCCCCTCTTCTTCCCGCTTTGCAACCTGGACGCCCTATGCCCGGGCCGCGCTGCGCATCGTCACCGCCTACCTGTTCCTCCTGCACGGCAGCGCCAAG
>DATNCF010000310.1:0-10540 GCA_035571675.1 Burkholderiales bacterium
TTGGCTCTGTCCTACATCGGCGTGGGCGAAGGCATCGATGACCTGCGGCCGTTCAAGGCCGAGCAATTCGTGGCCGCCCTGCTCGGCTCGCCTGGCGAATAGCGGCCTCCCATACCGCCTCCCAGACCTCTTGGCCCAGGCCGCCATCAGCTTCAGCAGCGTCTCCAAGCGCTACCCCGGCGGGCGCGAGGCGCTGTCGGGCATCGACTTCTCCATTCAGCCGGGCGAGTTCGTGCTGCTCACCGGCCACTCGGGCGCGGGCAAGAGCACGCTGCTCAAGCTGATTCCCGCCATTGAGCGCGCCTCCTCGGGCACCATACTGGTCAACGGCCAGAACGTGTCGGCGCTGAACGCGCGCGGCGTGCCTTTCCTGCGGCGCAACCTGGGTCTGATTTTCCAGGACCAGAAGCTGCTGTTCGACCGCAGCGTGCTGGATAACGTCATGCTGCCGCTGCAGCTCACCGCGCAGCCCTGGCGCGACGCCCAGCGGCGCGCCAGGGCTGCGCTGGACAAGGTGGGGCTGCTCGAGCGCGAGCGCGCCAACCCCGTGGCGCTGTCGGGGGGCGAGCAGCAGCGCCTGTGCATCGCCCGCGCCGTGGTCAACCGCCCGGCTATCCTCATCGCCGACGAGCCGACGGCCAGCCTGGACGATGAGTACGCCGACACCATCATGGACATGTTCCAGAGCTTCAACCAGGTGGGGGTGACGGTACTGGTGGCGACCCACGACCTCGATCTGGTGCGGCGGCGCCATCCGCGCATGATCGCATTGGAAAACGGGCGGCTTGCGGGCGTGGGTAGGGCCGCTGAACCCGCACCTCCGGCGGCCACGCCGGGACCGGCATGAACGCCTGGCTGCGCCAGCACGGACAAAGCCTGCGCCACACCGCGGGGCGGCTGCGCGCCGCGCCCTTTGCGGCGCTGGCCAACGTGCTGGTGGTGGGTGTGGTGCTGGCCCTGCCGCTGTCGGCTTATCTCGCCGTGGCGCACGTGCAGGCCATCACCGGGTCGCTGCGCGCCGAGCCCCAGGTGAGCGTGTTCCTCGCTCCCGGTATTTCCAAAGCCGACAGCGCCAACCTGGAAATGCGGCTGAAGAACACCACGGGCGTGCGCAGCGTGCGCTTCGTGTCCAGGGATACCGCGCTCGCCAACCTGAAAAGCGCGCCCGGCATGGGCGACGTGGTGGCCACGCTGCGCGACAACCCCCTGCCCGACGCCTACATCGCCACGCTGCGGGACGAGGGCGACAGCGCGGCCGATACCGCCGAGCAACTCGAGCAGCAACTCAAGGCCCTGCCCGGCATCGCCCACGTGCAGGCCGACTCGGCCTGGGTGCGGCGCCTGGGTGCCCTGCTGCGCGTGGGCCGCACAGTCGTGCTGCTTCTGGCCGGGGTGCTCAGCCTCGCCCTGGTGGCGGTGACCTTCAACACCATCCGGCTGCAAATCCTCACCCAGCGGGAGGAAATCGAGGTCAGCAAGCTCATGGGCGCCACCGATGCCTATGTGCGGCGGCCGTTCTTTTACTGGGGCGGCTTCCTGGGCGCCGCCGGCGGTCTGGCGGCGCTGCTGCTGGTCGACCTCGGCCGGGTGCTCATCAACCGCGATCTGGCCCGCTTCGGGGATTTCTACGGTGTGGACCTGAGGCTCGGTTTCCTGTCGGTCGAGGACGCGCTGGCCTTCCTGGTCTTTGCCACCCTCCTTGGCGTGCTGGGCGCCTATCTGTCAGTGAGTAGACACTTATCTCATATCCAGCCGCGGTAAAAGGGGCTATACACCATGAATTCCCGAGTGAATTTGTCGGGAACTTCCCGCTGTATTAGCACTCCAATTCGCCGAGTGCTAAGATGTTTCCCATTGTCTCGTGGACATGGGAACGCGGACCCCGGTGGTTGATCCCATAACCATGGGTCACAGGAGAGTTCAGATGAGTCAATTGATGGCGTTGAAGCTGCCGATGCCGACCGCGTTGGGCAGCATTGAAACGTACGTGCAGACGGTCAACCGGTTTCCCATCCTGACGCCGGAGGAAGAAGTGCGTCTGGCCAGGAAGCTGCGCGACGACAACGACCTGGATGCGGCCCGCCAACTGGTGGTGTCGCACCTGCGCGTGGTGGTGTCCATTGCGCGCGGCTACATGGGCTATGGCCTGCCACAGGCCGACCTCATCCAGGAAGGCAACATCGGCCTCATGAAGGCGGTGAAGCGCTTCGACCCCGACCGCGGCGTGCGTCTGGTGTCGTTTGCCGTGCATTGGATCCGTGCCGAGATGCACGAGTTCATCCTGCGCAACTGGCGGCTGGTGAAAATCGCCACCACCAAGGCCCAGCGAAAGCTGTTCTTCAACCTGCGCAGCATGAAGCCGGGCCTGGAGACGCTGTCGCCGTCCGAGGTGGACAACATGGCCACCACCCTGGGGGTGAAACCCGAAGAAGTCGTGGAAATGGAAACGCGGCTGTCGGGCAAGGACATCGCGCTGGAACCGAGCGACGATGCAGAGGACGAGTACGCGCCGATCGCTTACCTGGCGGATTCGGGTGCCGAGCCCTCGCAAGTACTGGAGGCGAAGCAGAGCGAGCACAACCGCACCGAAGGGTTGAAGAACGCGCTGGCGTCCCTTGACCCGCGGAGCCGGCGGATCATCGAGGCGCGCTGGTTAAAGGAAGATGACGCGGCGACCCTGCATGACTTGGCTGAGGAATTCAGCGTGTCGGCCGAACGTGTTCGTCAGATCGAAGCAAAGGCCTTGGCGAAAATGAAGGGCGCGATGAGCGCGGCGTAAGCTGAAATAGAAGCAACCGAAGGGCGCAGAAATGCGCCCTTTATTTTTTCCAAATGTTTTTCACGTGGCTTCCCGCTCCGCGGGAAGGGATTTCGGAAACCTCGCGAGCTAGACGCAACGAGGCACGAACCAACCTCTTTCCGCGGAGTGGAAAGCCTCGTGAAAAATGAGCCCTAGCCTCCTGCCAGGAGCGTCTTAAGGTCTGCTTTGAGCGCTTCGGTATTTCCGCCATTGCGCACGAACAACCGCAACCGCCCCTGCGGATCGAACACATAGCTACCCGCGGTATGGTCCAAGGTGTAGTTGTCCGGCGAAGACCCCGGTACCTTCTGGTAGAACACCTTGAAGTCCTTGGCCGTGCGGTCGATGGTCGCAGCATCGCCAGTCAATCCCAAAAAAGTCGGGTTGAACGCGGGTACGTATTGCGCCAGCACTTGCGGCGTGTCGCGCGCCGGGTCCAGGGTTACGAATAACACCTGTACTCTTTGCGCGTCATCGCCCAACTGCTTCAGCACTCCATTCAGTTCCGCCATGGTGGTGGGGCAGACATCCGGGCAGTGCGTATAGCCGAAAAACATGACCACAACCTTGCCTTTGAAGTCTGCCAGGCTGCGTTGCTTGCCTGCCGAATCGATCAGGCTGAAGTCCTTGCCATAGTCGGCACCCGTGATGTCGACGTTCTGGAACGAGGGCGGCGAGGGCCTGCAGGCGCCGAGGAGAAGCGCCGTGCAGAGCAACATGGCCTTGAAGGCCATGCCCGATCTAGAAACGGAAATAGTGGTCAACCAGCAGTGCCGCGAACAGCAGCGACAGGTAAAGAATGGAGAAGCGGAAGGTGCGGCGCGCCAGGGCGTCGCTGTAGCGCAGGTACAGGCGCACGGCGTAGACGATGAAGGCCGCGCTGAGCGCCAGTGCCGAAACGGCGTAGATCACGCCGCTCATGCCGTACACGTAGGGCAGCAGGCTGCAGGCGAACAGGATGATGGTGTACAGCAGCACGTGCAGCCGGGTGTACTTGTTGCCGTGGGTCACCGGCAGCATGGGCAGGCCGGCGCGCGCGTAGTCCTCGGTGCGGTACAGGGCCAGCGACCAGAAATGCGGCGGGGTCCAGGCGAAAATGATGAGCACCAGCAACAGCGCGCCGGGCGAAACCTCGCCCGTCACCGCCGTCCAGCCCAACAGCGGCGGCATCGCGCCGCTCAGCCCGCCGATCACTATGTTCTGCGGCGTGAGCGGCTTCAGCACCACGGTGTACACAATGGCATAGCCCACGAAAGTGGCGAAGGTCAGCCACATGGTGAGCGGGTTGACGAAGCTGTACAGGATCCAAAGCCCCGCGCCGCCCACGGCGCCGGCGAACACCAGGGTCTCGGCCGTGGTCACGTCACCACGGGGCAGCGGCCGGCCGCGCGTGCGCGCCATGAGGGCGTCGATTTTCTGCTCCACCAGGCAGTTGATGGCGGCCGCGGCGCCCGACACCAGCCAGATGCCCACGGTGGCGGCGAGCAGGATGCGCGGGGGCACCATGTCGGGCGTGGCCAGGAACATGCCGATGACGGCGCAAAACACGATCAGCCCCACCACGCGCGGTTTGGTCAGGGCGTAGAAGCGCTGCAGGCGCAGCCGCAGTGACAGGGACGAGGATGGGGAGGCGATCTGCATGGGGAAGGAAGGGATTACAGCCGGGCGATTTTACCACGCGGGCTGCCCAGCCCTACTCAATCTGGGACACGGACAGCAGCCGCTGCAGGTCCTTTTTCATGCCAGTGGGATCGGCGCCCGCCGGGTAGCGCAGCATGACGTTGCCCAGCGGATCGATGAGCCAGATGGGACCGCGGGTGTTGCCTCCCTGAGCCGGCAGTTGCGCCAGCAATTGTCCCTGCCCTGATCGCGCCATCAGCATGCCGGGGTAGTCGGCGGCCAGGGCCGGGTCCACCTCGGCCTCGTCGGTAAGAATCCACAGGCGCTGGATGCGGTCCATGTTCTTGCCCTGGGTGAGTCGCACCTGCCGCATCTTATAGAGCTTGTCGCGGCAAGCTTGGTCGCAGGCGGCCACATCGGCCTGCACCATGGTCCATTTGCCTTTGAGGTCGGCCAGGGTCAGCGTCCCGCCGTCCAGCTTGGGCATGCTGAAGGCGGTGAGCGGCCGTGGCTCGATGAGTTCGCCGTAATTCATCCGCGATTTGGGCGGCGCGAAGGTATACACCACCAAGGCGCCCACGAAGGGCAACGCACACACCGCGAAGACCAGCCACAGTGTGAGCATGCCGCGGCGGGGCGGCGTGGGGCGCGGTCCCGGCTGTTCCGCATTTGTACCCGGTTGGCCGGGAGCCGTGGCCGAAGAATTACCCGCCATGGGCTTCGTCTCCTTGTTCATTCGCCGTATCATCCGTCGCCGCGACCGCCGCGGCTTCGGCGTCCGGCTTGCGCCGGCGCGTGTTCAAGCCTATCCACAAGGCCACGGCCACCACGGCCATGGCATACCACTGCAACGCGTAGGCGCGGTGCATGTCCACGCCCGTGTCCGGCCGCGGCCAGTCGCGCACAAGCCCGTCGGGCGCGGCCGAGGTCTGCTGCAGCACGAAGGCCTGCAGCTTGAGGCCGGTGCGCTGCGCCAGGCGCTCGATCACCAGGTGCTCGATGACCACGCCGTCCGGCTGCTCCGAGCCCAGCTCGTAGGGATGCGGCGGCGGCAGAACGGCCATGCCCTCCACGCCGGCCGCGCCCTGGGGCGTCTCCACCCGCGGCGGCGCGTCGCGCCGCGCGCCCAGCGCCACCCAACCGCGGTTCACCAGGACGCACACCCCGGCATCGCCGGGGCCGCCCCCCGTTCCGTACTGGGTTCGGGACTGCGTTTCGAGCTGGGGACAGAAGGCCTGGATGACGTGGTAGCCCGGCGCGCCGCGATACAGACGGTTGTCGAGCAGGAACGGCGGTCCCTGGTAGCGGCCGTGAGCGGCAACGCGGTGCTGCGCCCATTCGGCGGCGTCCACCACGCGGCCCGGAAGGGCCTCGGGTGGCTGCGCGGCGAGCGCTTCCAGCCGCTGCTGCACGGCGATTTTCTGCGCGGCGCGGCCGGTCTGCCACTGGCCCAGCGCAATGGTGAGCGTGACAAAAACCGTTGTCAGCAGCGTGGCGAACAGCCCCGGCCGGAACCGGTAGCGACCGAGCGCAATCTCAGGCATGCTCGCCACTGGCGCCGCAGCTTACGTGCGCCCGTTCCCCGCCCATGCGCATCGTCATTGTCCTGTTCCTCATTGCGATATTCGCCAGCCTCGGGTCGGCGCTGTATTTCATGCTGCACGGCCGCGGCGACAGCCAGCGCATGTTCCGCGCCCTGGCATTCCGGGTTGGACTGTCGATCACGCTGTTCGTTTTAATCATGGCAGCCTATTACTTCGGCCTGATTCCAGCACACGCACCCTGAGGGGGAGCGGCCTGCCGCAAGGTAGCCTCACAAAAAAAGACGCCGCACAGTGTGCGGCGCGCCCAAGCCCGGTATCCTCCGGGTCCTCCTCCTCGTTATTCTTGATGGGCCCGTGGCTTTTTCCACGGGCCGGCCAGCCCCCTTAGAGCCAATACACGAAGACGAACAGGAACAGCCAGACCACGTCCACGAAGTGCCAGTACCAGGCCACGCCCTCGAAAGCGAAGTGGTGGTCGGGTTTGAAGTGGCCCTTGAGGCAGCGGAACCAGATCACGATGAGCATGATGGTGCCCACGGTCACGTGGAAGCCGTGGAAGCCCGTGAGCATGTAGAACGTGGTGCCGAAAATGCCGGTGTCGAGCTTCAGGCCCTCGGAGTAGGCATGCTGGTATTCGTAGGCCTGGCAGCCGAGGAAGGTGATGCCCAGCAGGATGGTGAGGCCCAGCCACAGGATGAGCCGGCCGCGGTTGTTGGCCAGCAGGCCGTGGTGGGCCACGGTGACGGTGGCGCCCGAGGACAGCAGCAGCAGGGTGTTCAGCGCCGGGATGCCGAAGGCGTTCACCTTCACCAGTTCGCCGACCGCGGCGGGGCCGGCCGAGGGCCATACCGCCACGAAGTCGGGCCAGAGCAGCTTCTGGTCCAGGTCGCCCATGCTCGGGATGGTGTACAGCCGCGAGTAGAACAGCGCGCCGAAGAAGGCCGCGAAGAACATCACCTCGGAGAAAATGAACCAGCTCATGGACCAGCGGAAGGAGATGTCCACGCGCTTGGTGTACAGGCCGCCCTCGGATTCGCCGATGACCTTGCCGAACCACAGCTTCATCATGATGATGAGGATGACCAGGCCAAGCAGGCACGACCAGGGGCCGGCCGCGTAGTCGTTGAACCACATGGCCATGCCGCCCATGAGGAACAGCAGCCCGAACGAGCCGATGATGGGGTACGCCGCCGGTTCTGGCAGGTAATAGTTATGCGTCGGCGTGGCGTTGCTCATTGATTCTCCTTCCCTGTTATTCCTGTTCGCCGGCCCGGAATCGCGGGCTCAGCCGGAAGCGCCGGCGCGAGTGCCGGCGACTTCAAAAAACGTGTACGACAAAGTCACTGTCGGGATGTCCTTGGGCAGCTTGGGATCGACCACGAACACCACCGGCATGCGGCGGGTCTCGCGCGGCCCCAGCGTCTGCTGCTGGAAGCAGAAGCATTCCAGCTTGGTGAAATACTCGCCGGCGAGCTGGGGCGCGTAGCTGGGCACGGCCTGCGCGGTCACCGGGCGGTCGAGGTTGTTGGTCACCTCGTAAACGACCTGGCGCACCTCGCCCGGATGCACGTCGATATGCCCCTCGAGCGGGCGGAAGCTCCACGCCAGGCGCTGGGTGTTGGAATCGAACTCGACGCCCACGCTGCGCGTGGCGTCGACCTGGGTGTTCCTGGCCGCCGGCGCCTCTTCGGTGCGGAACAGCTCGCGGATGCCCGTGGCTTTGCACAACTGGTCGTAGAACGGCACCATGGCAAAGCCCAGGCCGAACATGGCGAGGGTGATCACCACCAGCTTGAGCCGCAGTTGCCGGTTGGCCGATTCGACCTCGGCGCGCTCCGCGGCCTCAGGCGCTGCCGCCTCGGGCGCGGCCGTCGCGGTGCCATGGCCAGCCGGCAGGCTCGCGCCCGGGCTCATTGGAACACGCCCATCTTCACGAAGAAGCCGATGAAGAACGCCAACGCCAGCGCTCCGAGCGCCAGCCCGGTGCGCAGGTTCTTGCGCCTCAGTACGTCGCGCTTTTGCTCGTCGGTCATGGCGGAGGGGCTCATGGGGCGGCTACTTGACCGTGGGAGGGTTCTCGAAGGTGTGATAGGGCGCCGGGGTGGGCAGGTGCGTCCACTCCAGCGTGTCCGCCCCGTCCCAGGGCATCTGCGGCGACTTCTGGCCGGAGCGGATGCAGTTCACGACCACGTACAGAAACAGGAGCTGCGACAGGCCGAAGCCGAAGGCGCCGATGGACGAGATCTGGTTGAACTCGGTGAACTGCAGGTTGTAGTCGGGAATGCGGCGCGGCATGCCCGCGAGGCCGAGGAAGTGCTGCGGGAAGAACGCCACGTTGAAGAAGATGATGGACAGCCAGAAATGCACCTTGCCCAGCGTCTCGTTGTACATCTTGCCGGTCCACTTGGGCAGCCAGTAGTACACCCCGGCGAAGGCCGAGAACAGCGCCCCCGCCACCATCACGTAATGGAAGTGCGCCACCACGTAGTAGGTGTCCTGGAGCTGCACGTCCACCGAGGTCATGGACAGCACCAGTCCGGTGAAGCCGCCCAGGGTGAACAGGAACAGGAAGCCGAGCGCGAACAGCATGGGCGTCTCGAACGACAGCGAGCCCTTCCACATGGTCGCCACCCAGTTGAACACCTTCACGCCCGTGGGCACGGCGATGAGCATGGTGGCGTACATGAAGTAGAGCTGGCCGGCCACCGGCATGCCCACCACGTACATATGGTGCGCCCACACGATGAAGGACAGGATGGCGATGGACGAGGTGGCGTACACCATGGAGGCGTAGCCGAACAGCGGCTTCCTCGAGAAGGCCGGGATGACCTGCGACACCACGCCGAAGGCGGGGATGGCGATGATGTACACCTCGGGGTGGCCGAAGAACCAGAAAATGTGCTGGTACAGCACCGGGTCGCCGCCGCCGGCGGCGTTGAAGAACGAGGTGCCGAAGTGGCGGTCGGTCAGGGTCATGGTGACCGCGCCCGCCAGCACCGGCATGGAGGCGATCAGCAGGTAGGCGGTGATCAGCCAGGTCCACACGAACAGCGGCATTTTCATCAGCGTCATGCCGGGCGCGCGCAGGTTGAGGATGGTGGTGACGATGTTGATCGAGCCCATGATGGAGCTCATGCCGAGCAGGTGCACCGCGAAAATGGTGGTGTCCATGCCGGGGCCCATCTGCGTGGTGAGCGGGGCGTACATGGTCCAGCCCACGCCGGCGCCGCCGCCGGGCATGAAGAACGAGGACACCAGCAGGATGGCGGCCGGGGGCAGCAGCCAGAAGCTCCAGTTGTTCATGCGCGGGAACGCCATGTCGGGCGCGCCGATCATCATGGGGATCTGCCAGTTGGCGAAGCCCACGAAGGCCGGCATGATGGCGCCGAACACCATGATCAGGCCGTGGTAGGTGGTCATGGAGTTGAAGAACTCCGGCGACACGATCTGCAGGCCGGGCTCAAACAGCTCGGCGCGGATGATCATGGCCATGGTTCCGCCCACGAGGAACATGGCGAAGCTGAACCACAGGTACATGGTGCCGATGTCCTTGTGGTTGGTGGTGGTGACCCAGCGCATCAGGCCGGTGGGGATGTGATGATCGTGATCGTCATGGCCTTCGTGGCCATGCCCGCCGTGGGTGCCGGGAGGATGAATGACTGCGCTCATGGGCTTCTCCTGATGCTGTGTTCTGTTCGCGACGAACTTAGGGCTTGGGCGGCAGCGCGCGCGCCGCCTTGACGTCGGAGGGCTGGACCACCGTGCCGGTCTTGTTGCCCCAGTTGTTGCGCTCGTAGGTGACCACGGCGGCGATGTCGGTGTCGGAGAGCTGCTTGCCGAAGGCGGCCATGGCGGTGCCGGGCTTGCCGTTCAACACGCGGTTGATGTGGTCGGCGGCGGGGCCGGTGACGAGCTTGGAGCCGTCCAGCGCCGGGAACGAGCCGGGGATGCCCTTGCCGTTGGCCTGGTGGCACGCCGTGCAGTTGGCTGCGTACACCTTCTCGCCGCGCGCCTTCAGGTCGGCAAGTTCCCATTTCTTGTTGGGGTCGTCGGCCGCGGCGGCCATGGCCTTCTTCTGCTCGGCCACCCAGGCGGTGTATTTTTCGGCGGACACCACTTCCACCACGATGGGCATGAAGCCGTGGTCCTTGCCGCACAACTCGGCGCACTGGCCGCGGAAAGTGCCTTCCTGCTCGGCCTTGAACCAGGTGTCGCGCACGAACCCCGGGATGGCGTCCTGCTTGACGCCGAAGGCCGGCACGAACCAGGCGTGGATCACGTCGCTGGCGGTGGTGAGGATGCGGATTTTCTTGTTGATGGGCACGACCAGGTGGTTGTCGGTCTCGAGCAGGTAGTGCTCGCCCTTGGGCGCGGCGCCCTCGATCTGGTCGCGCGGGGTGGCGAGCTGCGACAGGAAGCTGATGCCCTCGCCCTCGCCCTTGATGTAGTCGTAGCCCCACTTCCACTGGTATCCGGTGACCTTGATGGTCATGTCCGAGTTGGCCGTGTCCTTTTGAGCGATCACCGCGCGGGTGGCCGGCCAGGCGATGACCACGAGGATCAGCAGGGGAATGAC
>DATNCF010000311.1:0-2850 GCA_035571675.1 Burkholderiales bacterium
AGGAAATTCCCACATGGACGGATTTTCCGGCGTTTCGGGAGGGAAGAAGTGACACGGCAGGGCGGTCGGAGAAACCTTGGGGCTCGCGGCGGACTTAAACCTCGATCGGGACCGGGGTACCTCGGGCTGCTGACGCTGGTAGGCGGCTTGGCCGCCGTCGGGGCCGGCTTGGACGCACACGCCGCGGCTTCGCGCGACATCGCCGAGCTGAGCCTCGAAGAACTCAGCGACGTCAAGATCACTTCGGTCTCGGGCCATGCCGAACGGCTGTCCGACGCCGCTGCCGCCGTCTACGTCATCACCAACGAAGATATCCGCCGTTCGGGCGTGCGCAGTCTGCCCGAGGCCTTGCGGCTGGCGCCCAATCTCCTCGTGGCGCGCGTGAACGCCAGCCAGTATGCGATCAGCGCGCGCGGCTTCAACGGGACCATTGCCAACAAGCTGCTGGTCCTGATCGACGGCCGGGCCGTGTACACGCCGCTCTTCTCCGGCGTGTTCTGGGACGCGCAGGACGTGATGCTGGAAGATGTCGAGCGCATCGAAGTCATCAGCGGCCCGGGCACCACGCTGTGGGGCGCCAATGCGGTGAACGGCGTGATCAACGTGATCACGCGCAGCGCAGCCGACACCCAGGGCGCGCTGGCCGGTGTCGAGGCGGGATCGGCGGGGCGCAATATCGGTGCGCGCTACGGCGGCAAGGTGGGCGACGGGTCGGGCGCGTTCCGGGTGTACGCCAAGGGATTTGACGAATTCAACACCCGGCGTGAGGCCGCGCCCGGGGCCACGGCCAGTGACGCCTGGAGCCGCGCGCAGGCAGGCTTCAGGATGGACTGGAGCGGCCATCGCGACGGCCTGACGCTGCAGGCAGACGCCTACCGCGGCACAGAAGACCAGGCGGCGCTGGGGGACGTACGCATTTCCGGCGCCAACCTGCTGGGCCGCTGGACTCGCGACCTGGGCAACGCCGGGCAAATCCGGCTGCAAAGCTATGTGGACCGTACCCAGCGCAACATACCCGGCTCGATTGCCGAAGGCCTGACCACGTATGACCTGGCCTTGCAGCACAATCTGCCCGCGATGGGCAGCCATGCCTGGACCTGGGGCGCGGGATACCGGCTATCCAGCGACCACGTCACCAATGCGCCGGCGATCGCTTTTCTGCCCGCCGACATGACCATGCGCTGGTGGAATGTGTTTGCGCAGGACGAGTTCGCGCTGGCGCCGGACCTGCGCCTCACCGCCGGAGCGAAGTTCGAGGCCAATCCCTTCAGCGGCAAGGATTTCCTCCCGTCCCTGAGGCTGGGCTGGGCTTTGGGTCCGAACAGCCTGCTGTGGGGGGCCCTGTCGCGTGCGGTGCGCGCCCCGGCACGGCTGGACCGTGACCTGTTCGCGCCCGGCAATCCCCCGTACCTACTGGCGGGGGGGCCGGATTTCCGGTCGGAGATCTCCAACGTGGCGGAAGTGGGTTACCGGGCGCAGCCTTCGCCCCGGCTGTCGTACTCGGTGTCCGTTTACCGGAACTATCATGAGCGGCTGCGCAGCCTTGAACCCACGGGCAGCGGCAACTTCGTGATCGGCAACAAGATGACGGGCACCACCACGGGCCTTGAAGCGTGGGGCGGCTACCAGGTGGCCGGCAATTGGCGCCTGGGCGCGGGCCTGCTGCTGCTGCGCCAAAACCTGCGGCTGGAGCCGGGCAGCGGCGATCCCACCGGGCCGCCTGGGGCCGGCAACGATCCCTCCAGCCAGTGGAGCCTGCGCTCCTCCTACGACGTGCCGGCGGGAAAACTGTTCGGCCGCGGCGAGTTCGACATCACGCTGCGCCGCGTGGGCGCGCTGCCCAATCCTTCCGTTCCCGCCTACACCGCCCTGGATGCCCGCTATGGCTGGACTGTTCGCCCCGGCGTGGAGGTCTCCCTGGTCGGCCAGAACCTGCTCGACGCTGCCCATCCTGAATTCGGGGCCCCGGCCACGCGCAGCGAGATCGGGCGCGCGCTGTTCGTCCGGCTGGAGCTGTCGCGGTGAAACCGCTTTCCACGACAACGGGCGCGAGCGGCCACGTGTTGCGCTTCCTGGTGCTGGCCTGGGCGCTGCTGGCGGGCCTTGCGTCGGCTGGAGAGTGTTTCGCGCAGGCGGATGCCCAGGCCGAATATCGCGTCAAGGCCGCCTTCCTGTACAAGTTCGGCAGCTACATCGAGTGGCCCGAACAGGCCTTTGCGCGCGCCGACAGCCCGCTGGTGATCGGGGTGCTCGGCGCCGATGGGCTTGCCGACGAACTGGCCCAGATCGCGGGCGGGCATACGGTGAACGGCCGTCCGGTGACGGTGAGGAAACTGCGCCGCCAGGACGCCCTGGCCGGCGTCAACATCCTGTTCGTCGGGCGCGCCGAAAGCAGCCGCCTGGCCGACATTCTGGCTGGCGTGCGCGGCCAGCCGCTGCTGGTGGTGACCGAGTTCGAGGATGCCCGCCCGCATGGCGCGGCCATCAACTTCGTTGTGGTGGACGACAAGGTGCGCTTCGACGTCGACCTCGAGTCCGCCGACCAGAGCGGCATCAAGATCAGCTCGCGCCTGCTGACCGTGGCGCGCAAGGTATTGACCAGGTCGTCGTGAGCGCATGAACCAGGACATGCCGGTCAGCAAGGTGGCACAGGCCGCGGCGGCCGGCAAGACGGGCCGCTGGGTGTTGTCGCTGCGCCACAAGCTCCTGGGGGTCATCCTGGCCACGGCCCTGGTTGCGCTGCTGGTGGCCTTGGGCGCGATGGTGACCTACGACCTGCGCGCGTCGCGCGCCAACTGGGTGACGGACGTGACCACGCAGGCCGAACTGCTCGGGCGCACCCTCGCGCCC